>NZ_JAMDLG010000017.1 GCF_023721715.1 Parasegetibacter sp. NRK P23 | reverse complement strand
TGGGTTCCCTGACTTTTCACATTGATTAAGCTAAATTATTACAACAACACAAACATACGAGACGCAAGGAAGCAAGGACGCAAAGCCTAAATTGTATTCGTATCTTGTTAATGTGCTGGAAGTGTTCAGTGCAACTTTAAACTCTATATAATATTTAGTAGGCAGTTTGCAGCACAATATGTAATTGCTCAATGAAACTGACAAGTATCAACTTTGCTGATTCAATCTTCACAAACCAACCTGCACTCCAACAGCTCCTTGCGTCTCTGCTCCTTTGCGTTGCGCCGTGCGCAGCACAAAGCAATTGCGGGAAACAAAAAAAACTGCGTGCTTAAAACGGCAGATCATTCTCATCTCCGGCCGGCGGCGCATCCGGATAAAACTCCGCGGAAGGTGCCTGTCCGCCACCCATCTGCAATTGTTCCATTCTCCAGGCGTCGAGGTTGGTGATATAATTTACCTGGCCGTTCTTTTCCCAGCGGGAGCCTTTCAGGTTAAAGAATACTTTCACTTCATCGCCCACTTTAAAACGGTCGGGTAAACTGGTTTTGTCCTGTACACATTGAAATTTAACGTAATTGGTGATGGTGCGTCCGTTGATCTGCTCGGATTTCTCCACCACGAATTCGCGGGTACGGAAAGTTTCGGATCGTTGCACGGTATCGTACACCGCCACCAGTTTGCCATTCAGTTCATAACTCATATTAGTGATTTTTTGAAGCGGGAAAAATAATATTGTATCCGGGTTAAAGCGTACAAAAGTAGTGGAAAAAGGCTTCATCTTTGCAGTAAACAGTCGGTACACATGATAAAACTTTCCCTTTGGCGCCTGGTGCCCATCCTGCTGCTGCTGGGCTGCTCACAGCGCTATAACACCACGGCGCTTCATTACAATTATTACCGCACCGCCGACTCCCTGCCCGCGGACGCGGGAATGCAGGCCTTGCTGAAGCCTTATGCCGATAGTGTGAAAAGAAGTATGGATCAGGTGATCGCCCAGGTGGGTACCCAATTGGAGAAGCAGCAGCCGGAAGGCACCCTGGGTAATGTGATGACGGATGCGCTCCTGGTGATGGCCAGGGAAAAATTCAACGTCAACGTGGATGCGGCCATCCTGAACTTCGGGGGCATAAGAACCACTACGGTGATGCCCGGCCCGCTCACCCGCGGAAAAGTGTTCCAGATGATGCCTTTCAACAACCTGATGCTCCTGCAAACCATGCCCGGCGATACGCTGAAGGCCTACCTTGATGTAATGGCCGGTTATGGCGGATGGCCCGTATCGGGCATCAGTTATGTGATCCGCGACAGGAAGGCTACCGATATAAAGGTGAATGGTGTTCCGCTCCGCGGCGATCAGTTGTATACTATCGCCAATTCCGATTATGTGGCCGGCGGCGGCGATCGGATGCCGGTACTCGATGTGCCCGTTAAAAACATCGGCCTGATGATGCGCGACGCGCTGATGGAATATTTTGAAAGATATGGCAGGGAAAATAAACCCATTACCGCCACGCTCCAAAATCGTGTAACCCATGCAAACTAGAAGAACCTTTATCGGGAACGGGGCCAAACTCGCCGCATCCGCTTTCCTGCCATCTTTCCTGGAAGATGACCGCACGGTAAAACTCACCATCCTGCACACGAACGATGTACACAGTATGGTTGACCCCATCCCCATGGATGGCAGTAAATACCAGGGACTGGGTGGACTCGCGAACCGGGCCGCCATCATCAACAAAATCAGGCAAACCGAAGAACATGTGTTGCTGCTGGATGCCGGGGATATTTTCCAGGGCACCCCTTATTTCAATTTCTTTAAAGGAGAAACGGAATTCAAAGCCATGGCCGCCATGGGCTACGACGCCACCACGATGGGCAACCATGACTTCGACCTGGGCATAGACAACTTCGCCCACCAACTCTCCACCCATGGAAACTTCCCCCTTATTATCTGCAACTACGATTTTAAGGGAACACCACTTCAGCACCAATACCTTCCTTATAAAATATTCAGGAAAGGGCCATTGAAGATAGGTGTGCTGGGCGTGGGCATCGAAATGAAAGGGTTGGTGCCCGATAACCTGACCGGTGGAACCGTTTACCTGGACCCCCTGCAACAGGCTAATAAAATAGCGGCGCACCTCAAAGAGAAAGAAAGGTGCGACCTCGTGATCTGTTTGTCGCACCTCGGTGATACATATGCATATAATAAAGTAAGTGATGCCGTTTTGGCCAGAGAATCGGCTCATATTGACCTGATTATAGGCGGACACACCCATACGTTTATGAACACCCCAAAAAAATATGTGAATAAGTTTGGAGGCGAGGTAATCGTGAACCAGGTAGGGTGGGGCGGAGTGATTTTAGGTAGGCTGGACTTTAGTTTCAGCCGTATTTCGGGCAAACGGCTGGTGAATACACATACTGTTCCTGTTGAAGAAAATCCAAGGGAATAAAAAATTTTTTTTTCAACATAATTTCGGGAATTTCGCTCCCCTGTCTTAAAATTTTCGATATCTTGTTAGTAAGCTGTGGATATCCGTAAAGTGGACAGAAAATCACCGAATATTCTTTACTCAATATAAAAAACTGCTTAATTCTAAATGGATAAAGACTTTGTAAAAGTTTGGAGCAATTGTTTGGAAATAATCAGGGATATTGTAGAGTGGCAGCATTTCAAAACATGGTTCGAACCTATCCGCCCGGTTGCTTTAAAAGAATCGATCCTGGTTATACAGGTACCGAGCCAGTTCTTCTATGAATACTTGGAGGAGCACTATGTGAATTTGTTGGCAAAGACTTTGCGGAGGGTATTGGGTAAAGAAGCACAACTGGAATACAGGATCATGGTAGACAGCGGCAACACCCGCAACAAACCGTTGACGATGGACGTTCCGGCGCACGGGTATAAAACTTACGCTAACAATGAAATGGATTTTCCGCTCGTTATAAACAACCCTGTCAAGAACCCCTTCGTGATCCCGGGGCTCAAGAAGATGCAGATCGATCCGCAACTGAATCCGATCTACACCTTCGATGCGTTTGTGGAAGGCGATTCCAACAGGGTGGCCCGCAGGGCCGGTAAAACCGTGGCTGAAAAACCTGGCGCGAACTCCTTCAATCCATTGGTGATTTATGGCGCCGTTGGTCTGGGTAAAACACACCTGGCCCAAAGTATCGGCAATGAAGTAAAGAAGATTCATCCCAATAAGGTGGTGCTGTACGTGAGTTCAGAAAAGTTCATCAACCAGTTCGTGGACCACAGCCGCAACAACGCCATCAACGATTTCATCCATTTCTACCAGTTGATCGACGTACTCATCATCGATGACGTGCAGTTCTTCAACCGCGCGGAAAAATCGCAGGACGCTTTCTTCGCCATCTTCAACCACCTCCACCAGAGCGGTAAACAACTGGTGCTTACTTCCGATAAAGCACCCAAAGACCTGGAAGGGGTGCAGGAAAGATTGCTGAGCCGTTTCCGCTGGGGCCTCAGTGCCGACCTCCAGCTTCCCGACTACGAAACCCGTATCGAGATACTGGAAAAGAAGATGAAGAACGACGGCGTGGAAATGCCGAAGGAAGTCGTGAAGTACCTGGCGTACAACATCAACAGCAATGTGCGTGAACTGGAAGGCGCCCTCATTTCCCTGTTGGCACAATCTTCGCTTAATAAGAGGGAAATCGACCTCGAATTGGCAAAGAAAGTACTCCGCAATTTCGTGAAAACGAGCAGCAAAGAAATTACCATCGAAACCATCCAGCGGATGGTATGCGACTATTTCGATGTAGCCTACGACAAACTCCTCCAGAAAACAAGGAAGCGCGAAGTGGTGCAGGCCCGCCAGATCACCATGTATCTCGCCAAAGCCTTCACCAAAAACTCGCTCAAAACCATCGGCGAACACTTCGGTGGCCGCGACCATACTACCGTAATTCACTCCTGCCAAACCGTGAAGGACCTGATGGATACCGATCACCTGTTCCGCGAAAACGTAATGGAATTGCAGCAGAAGGTACAATTAGCAGCCATGTAAGCACTTCTACACAAGATATTCAAGCAGGCGCATCAGCAATGATGCGCTTCTTGTTTTTAAGCCCCTCCCCAAACCCTTATTTAAGAATTTTCCTTTTACCGCTTCTTTTACATCGTCACCAACTCCTCAACGCTCCGCGCCTCCGCGAGGAAATATCCTTCAACAGCTCTTTGCGTCCGCGAGGAACGAAGCGGTCTGCCCGTGTGAAACGAAGCAGCGAAGTTGTTGCGTTGCGCCGTGCGCAGCACAAAGCAATTGCGTGAAATGAAGCAAGCAACACATTACGTGAAACGAAGCCAGCGTGAACCGTTTTTTCCCGCATTAAATATTTGGGAATTAAAACCCGTATCCTTACTTTTGCATCCCTTCCTTTTAAGGAAGAACGTTCAACACACCAGTTGATGAACGGGTGAGGTGCCTGAGAGGCCGAAAGGAGCAGTTTGCTAAACTGTCGTACGGGTTATTCTGTACCGCGGGTTCGAATCCCGCCCTCACCGCAAGATTATCACCAAAAATTTTAAGCCCGGAATATTTGTTTCCGGGCTTTTTTGTTTTAACGGCTGAACCATTTTTCAACCAAAAAAAAAGACCGCAGCTCACACAGCCGCGGTCTTTTTATGAACACCACTTCTTTACTGAATTATAATCTTCTGTTGCGCTACAACGCCGTTCTTATCCGTAGACCTTATATAATACTGTCCCCCTGGAAGTGAAGGCAGGTTAACACGGATCAGTCCGTTGCTGTAGAACTTGTTCCTTAGAACGGTACGTCCCTGCAGGTCGGTGATAAGGATATCATAAGCGCCTGCCGCCGGTGTTTGCAGATGAATAGTATTCCGTGCGGGATTCGGGTAAACGTACAGGCTATTGCCTGAAGGGAGATTTCTGATCACTCTTGTGCCGAGGTTCGTCCTTTTACCGTCGAGATCGGTTTGCCAGAGCTGGTAACGGATCAGCAGGCCGTTGGCTTGCATGTCTTTAAACTGGTAACGGAGTAACTGTTCTCCTGATCCAGCGCTGGCCACCTGGCCGATTGCTACAAAAGGCGCGCCGTCCGTACTCTTTTCGATGGTGTAATGACTATTCTGCACTTCAGCGGTGGTTTCCCACTGTAATAGCGCTTGTTGCCCGCCTGTTTTGCTCACAAAGAACTGCGTAACGGATACGGGAAGCGTAATGGTGGGCGGTACTACGGCGAAGGCATATGTTTCTTCGGTGATAAACAGGGCGCGGCTTATAGCGCCGGTTTGCATATCCATTGAATGAATTTCCGAGCCGCTGGCGTTGGCATAAAGCAGGTAAATCTTGTTGGTAAGCGGTTCCGCGTAAATGTCGATGTACACCTGGCCCGACCGTGTGCCGATCAGTTCTTCCGTACCTCCGTTCACAGATACTTTCAAGACCCTGCTGTTGGGGGATTGCTCTTCGATCCAGTATACATGCCCGTTGCGAACGGTGCTGGCATAGGGAAAGTTTGTTGTGCTGGAAATAACGGCGAAGCCGGTACCGTCGGTATTGAATTTCAGAAGATCATAACTTGAGCTGCCACTATTGTACATCCATCCGAAGATCGTATTTCCGGAGGCGGCCATCGCCATCATTTCAGTGATATCGTTATAGGGGAATCCTGTGATCGTCGTTCCGTTCCCATCAGCTAGGATGGTTGGGTTGGCGCCGTCTTTATCCACACTGTGTATTGCCGGCGCATAATCGCCATACACCACCTTGTCCGCGACCGTGAACCCCGATAACGCGTCCGGGATATTGACGATGTGCGTGAATGAACTTGCGTTAGTTTCCCAGGAATAGATGTCTTCATAGGTAGCCAGGAAAAATTTGTTGGATGCAGCATCGTACTGTATGCGTACGGCCGCGTTATCTGCTACCGGAGTTACTGCTGAAGGCCTGTTATAATACAGTTTGCCGGATGCGCCTTCATAAGCCGCGGGCAACAAGGCGCCTGTCGGGGTCGATAACAGGAATTGCCCGAAGCTGCTGCCGCTGGCATCTGCATCTACGGTTACTGTTGCCTGTTCGGTTTCATCACTGAACGCGGTGCTGCCGCCAGTTGCGGTGATGTTGTAGTACGTGCCGGAAAGTCCCTCGCTGCCGTCCCAGGCCCTGAAGCTAAAGCTGGGGGTACCGGGTGCAGTTGGGAGAAAGCGGATAAAATTAGGTTCATAGTACCAGGGCGTGTTGCCTACGCTGGTCAGTAAAAGCGCGTTGGATTCAGCCACGCCGGAGATGTTTTGCCAGGTACCATTTTTTCCGTTCCTCCACTGCCAGGTGCCATTGGTGGCGGAGACGGCTGTGATGGCGATGCCGCGAAGGGCCTTTGCCGGACGGCTGAGGTCGCCGTCGTTGCCATCCGTGATCATTTCATAATTGGTGGAGTTGAGCAGTTGTGGAATGCTCATGCCATCGTTCGTAGTGTTGCCGGCTTCCAGCGGATTGAGGAAGGGCGACCCGCTCGTGTTCAGCACAGGTGCCGTGTTTGAGCGTACCGTGAGGATGTAGTCTTCCACTTCGCCGTATACCGTGCCACATGGGTCAATGGTACTGCCCTGTGTAGTGATGAGTACCCGGATGCGCATACTGCCCGTGGTGGCATGCGCGGGAATATTCAGGCTGTAGGAAGTGCCCGTTTGCCCGCCGACTATTGTTCCGTTTGTGCGGTTCAGTTCTTCTAATGGATCAGAAAAATCACCATCGTTGTTAACGTCACCAAAGATGGCGATGGTAAATGGGGTATTTACGCTGGCGTTCGCCTGTATCCAGATCGAATAGTTCTGGTGCCTGTTCACGGTTCCCGAAGAACTGCCCACTACCTGTGAGTACCCGGTGTTCGCACTGGTTGGACCCTGGCCGTTGGTAAGTGCCGCGGTGTAACCGAAATTGATGAAAGTAATGTGCAGGTTGTTCTGATTGGAAATTGTGGGCGTGCAGTATTGTGCGTTTGAAGTTAATGAGACAAGGCAATAGAGCGCAAGGAAGCGTAAAGTTTTAGGCATAGCATGATTGTTATTGGAGTAATAGGGCGCAAAGTATTTTTTTTTAATGGAAAAGCAAAAGCGACTATTCGCCTGCAAAGCGTACAGCCGCTGAAATTAATGCTGATTGAATGGTTTTTCGCCATTTTATTACTTACTGAAGTGATCGGAACGCAGTGGCCGCCAAGGTCGCTTTTTCCTTTTAGTGTCAACTGGTAATCAGATAGATTTTGCCTCGGTATTCTTTGAATTTTTTTGTCGGGTAAATGGTAACTCTTAGTGGCGTTTAAGACTTAGTGTATAGATTGGTGTTAGTCATACATTGAATTTATGCTCTGAAAATTGCTTTACCTGCTAAAATTGAATAAATAAAGATTAGATTTCGTTTATACTATACAGTTATACTTCATTTATTGGCAGAAGAAATATGTTGATATTCGTCAAAAAATATCGAAATCTCAAGACCTACTGTATATTATTCCCGTTCTTTGTAGCCGATTTAATCCACATCAATTTAACCTGAATCTCACAACGCTTAACCTCCTGGCATGAAGAAATTTTTCGTACTGGCAGCAATTTTTATCGGTATTACTCCACTCCTGCATGCTCAGGTCAGCACAGAAACTTTTGAAGATGAAACGGATGTTTCCCTGAATTTTACGGATAACGGACAAGTTTTTCGTGTGGGCGCCGTGTCTAGAAACGGCTTCGATATATACTCATCCGCCTCGTCCTTCGGATGGAGTGGCACCGCGGCAGACAAACGGTTTATCGACAATACCGGTAAACCAGGTATTGGCCCGGGATTGGCGGTGTATACAAGCGGAAACGCGGGATTTGTGTTGAAAAGTATGTACCTGTTTCCGGCAAGAGCAGACGCTTCATTTACAAGTCTTACCGGCGTTTGTACCATATCCGGGTACAGGAATGGCGCGCTGGTTTACACGGCAAGTATCAGCGCCGCGAATGTGAATAAATCCTTTGGGACAAATAACGGCTATACATTGGCCGACATGAGTACCCTTGGCGGAACGAACAACAGCAATACCGTGATTGACAGTTTTACGGTTACTTGTATGGGCAACATGGAATACCTCGGGCTTGATGCCCTCAGGTGGGCTCCCGCGGCCACGCCTGGCAGTCCTGTCACGGAAACATTTGAAACAGTTACGCCCAATGCCACCACATTCACCAGCAGCGGCCAGCAATTTTTGATAGCGGATGTGTCCAGGTCACAGTTTGATATATTCTCTCAAGCCAATAAAGGATGGAATGGAACAGGGGTCGATAATAAGTTTATCGATAATACGATTTATACCTATACCAATCCGGGCTTTACCATTTCAACCGATAACGGCGCCGCGTTCACGCTCAAAAGTATGTACCTCTACCTCTCAAAGAGTACTGGTGACCTCTCCGGAATTACTGGTAGCTGCACGGTTACCGGGTACAAAAACGGTAGTGCCGTTTTCAGTTTCACTATTCCGACCGCTTCCATCAACCAGAATACTGCTTTCAGGAATGGCTATACATTGGTGGACCTGTCAACACAGGGCGGAACGAACAACAGCAATACCCCTATTGACATGTTCTCCATTACCGCCACTAATAATATAGAATACATCGGGCTGGATGCCATGACCTGGGCGCCGTCTTCCACACTGCCACTGCGCTTACTGGATTTTGAAGCCCGGAAACAAGCCACTTCAGTTGATATTCAGTGGAAAACGGATATGGAAGATCCGAACACCACTTTTACCGTGGAGAAAAGTACAGACGCACGCAATTTTACCGCGATGAAGGAAATTGAAGGGAAAACAGCGGCGGGCACACTCATCAATCAATACATCGTTACAGATCATGCCCCGTCAAAGGGTAGAAATTACTACCGTTTACGCATGGACGAAGGCGGGAAAATCACCTACAGTAAAGTAGTGTCCGTGCTCTTTGGCACCGAGGATCAGATTGGTGTAAATGTGTTCCCTAATCCTGTAAGCAATGTACTCCAGGTGGTTTGCGACAATGAACGGCTGTGGAACAAGCCTGCCACACTTTTCGATGCGCAGGGTAGGATTGTCCGTACATTCACCCTTAAAAGCCGCAACGAAATTGATGTGCGGGCCCTGACAACGGGCACATACCTGTTAAGGATGCCCGATAACACGGTGGTTAAGGTGAGAAAGTTATAGACGCCATATGGTATATAGACGCTATTGATGGGAAGAGATAACATGTTCTGACATAGGAAATGTTATCTCTCCTTTATTTAACGAATAATCTCTTTTTTATATTTGTTATATTAACACTTAAACTTAGTCCACAATGAAAAAGAAATGGTTTTCCGCAAGCTGTTTGATGTTACTCGCGCTCTGCTTTACCCAGCATCAGGTCTTTGCACAGGCGGGCATTGGTACCGCGACACCAGATGCATCAGCGATGTTACAGGTGGAAAGCACCACCAAAGGATTACTGGTTCCCCGTATGCTTGCAACGCAACGCCAGGCCATTGTTAATCCGGCGGCAGGTTTGATTGTTTACCAGACAGATGGCACACCTGGCTTTTATTACAATGCCGGCACAAGTGTAGCACCTTCCTGGGTAGTGCTGCTCAATGGCGAAAGCACTGTTGCGGCTTCAAAAATAACCGGCACCATTGGCACCAGCCAGATCGCGGATGGTGCGGTGACCACGGCAAAAATTTCAGCTTCGGGGACGGCTTCTTCCACTACTTTTTTAAGAGGAGATGGTTCATGGCAAACGCCCGCAGGGGGTGGGTCGCTTTCGCAATCTTATTCGCTGACTTTGACTGGTAATATGGGGGCTACAAACGCCATGACTACCCTAGGCACGCTTAATAACGTTGCACCAGGCACTTACCTGGTAAACATCAAACTGATGCTTACTGCTAATACCGGTGCTATTGTTGTGGGCGTCAACAACGGTACTGATTACCTGGCATCCACCTCAGCTTCAGGAGCAACAGCTGCCCCTTTTAACAGAGAATTTACTTTTCTTGTAACCCTGTCAGCAACATCCAATCTTTCGGTAAATGCTCTAGTAGGAGCAAATGGTGGTACCGCGCTTCAATCCGGTAGCGGCGTAACTCTCGTTAAACTGTACTAATCCTTAAAGTAACAACATGAGGTATAAATTACTTTTATTTGCCTGCTTGTGCGCCAACCTGGGGTACGCGCAAGTAAGCACGGGCAGCAATGGTATCACGTTGTTGTCCGGTACAACTTTTTCTTTCGAGGGACTTGCTTTGGTACCGGGTACGGACATCACGATCTCGAATAACCTGCTGGAACGTACCGCTACGCAGGCAACCAGCGCTTCGCTGAACAGCATCAGCCGTGTGTATACGCTTACCAATCCTCTGACTTTTACAGGAAGCATAGTCATCAGCTACCTTCTGGGAGAACTGAACGGCAACACCGAAGCGGCGATGCAGGTTGCTTATAACAGCCAGGCTTCGGGTGGCACCTGGACCATCAGCACAGGTAGTACGCAGGGCACGGTAGGATCGTTCAGCGTGAGCAATAGCTTCACCGGCATCAATGCCGCACGCTTTACGGCGTTCGATCCATCTTCAGCCTTACCCATTCTATTGGAGAAGTTTGAGGGAAGGGCCACTGCCGGAGGGAACCTGCTCAACTGGTCCACAAGTCTTGAAACCAATGTGCAGGAGATACAACTGGAGCGCAGCGCCAATAGTATTTCCTATACCAAAATCACGGGCTTCGCATCAAACGGTTCGGCTTCCAGTTATACTTACCTGGATAAAGACGCGACTGGTATTCAATATTACCGGCTCAAAACGGTCGATAACGATGGCAGTTTTGAATACAGTCACGTGGTGCGCTTGAGCAACAGCGCACAGGAACTTCAACTTCAGTTATCCCCGAATCCGACACCAGGACAATTGAAAATCAACGCTTCGATTGCCCAGGGACAAGTAATGCTGCACAATGCCCAGGGACAAAAAGTGTTGCAACAAAACTGGAAACAGGGTCAGATGATTGATGTACACGCACTGCCTACCGGCACTTACGTGGTAACGCTTTTTGATGGACAACAACGTTTCGTTGGAAAAATAATGAAGCAGTAAACGATTATATTTAGCATTAAAACAGCCCGGAGGTTCATTGCTTCCGGGCTGTTGCGTAAAAAAAACTGTATAGCCATAAAAAGTAGGAAAATTCTATTAAGGGAAAAATGTACCATTCCCGTCCACCTTCCTCCATTTTTCCGCGCCCATTCCTGTCTCATCTTTGTCCTGTCAAAAAACAATACAAACTTTTAAAACAGATAAAGATGAAACCTGCAGTAAACAACCTTCAAAGCATTTCTACCCCTAAATCAGATTTCAAAATCCTGAAATCCTTTTTTGCGGCCCTAACCCTGATCGCCGCGCTGTTTTTAAGTGCTCCTATCTTTGCCCAAGGGAAAAGAATACCAGCGTCAGCCGGCAGGGCCGAGTTTATAGAAGTAGAAAAAGGTGTGAACTTGCACGTTACGGATATCGGGGAAGGCGATCCTATCGTACTGATCCATGGCTGGCCCTTAAGCGATGCCATGTACGAGTACCAGTACCAGGCACTTTCCAGGAAAGGCTTCCGGGTAATCGGCATCACGCTCAGAGGGTTCGGGGCTTCAGACAAACCTTATGGAAAATATAATTTTGATGTTTTCTCCGATGACATTAAAGTAGTACTGGAAAAGCTTAATATCCGCAATGCTACCTTGGGTGGATTTTCAATGGGCGGCGCTGTAGTACTTCACTACATTACCAAATACAATGCGGCGCATGTAAAAAAGCTCGCGTTGTTCGCCGCAGCCGCCCCATCCTGGAAACAAAGACCCGGGTTCCCCTATGGCATCTCCGATGCCGGTGCGGAAGGTTTGATCAAAGCCACCATGACAGCCAGACAAGACCTAATCGCCAGCTTCGGCGCAAGTTTCCCCGCGAAAGAAGGGGCCATTTCAAAGAACGTGGAAAAATGGCTGGAAAACATCAACCTCGAAGCATCACCTTACGCCATTACCGAATCAATTACCGCACTCCGTGACCTTGACCTGCGTCCTGAATTGTCAAAAATCAATATCCCCGTAGCCATCTTCCATGGCACACAGGACAAGTTGTGCGACTTCGTTTTCGCGGAAGAACTGAACAAAGGTATCCCCAACTCCTACATCGTTAAGTTCGAAAACAGCGGTCACGCCCTTTTTGTGGAGGAAGCCGATAAGTTTAACGCGGAACTGGAAAAATTCGCGAAGCAATAACTACCGAACGGGGAGAACACTACAGGCTGTTCTCTCCGTTCTTTTTTTTTGCTGAAATCTTACCATCATCTTCCTGTCTTTTCTTCGGAATGCAGCAGAACCTGTACTTTTAACCCAACCAGTTTTAATATGACGAACGAAAAACTATTCCGGAGTAACCTTAAAACATTAGGACTTATCCCGGTAGATGAGGAAACAACGCAAAGCATTAACGGGGAAATGTATAGGCAATACATCAAAGTGCTGTTCCTGCCTGAAAATTATACGTTGAAAGTTGACCTTAACGAGTACGTCGTAAAGAAGCCCTCCTTATTTTTTGTGGCCCCGAACCAGTATTTACAGCTAACAAAAACAACGGAAGAACCTGGTTATTTTATTTTTTACAACCGCGATTTCTACTGCATCCAGATTCATGATGAAGAAGTGGCCTGCGATGGGTTATTGTTCAACAACATCCACAATATGCCGATGGTTACGCTTGAAAAAGAGGAAGTGCCTTTCGTCCGGTATATTTTCAGTCAGATGGAAGAAGAGTTCGCGCTGAAAGACACCTCACTGGAGGAAATGATCCGTACTTACCTTAAACAATTGTTTATCCGTTCAGCGCGCTGGTGGAAAAAACAGCACCTCCACAAAGAACTGGTGCAACAAAACAGCGACCTGGATTTCTTCAGGAAATTCAGCCTGCTCGTGGAAGCGCATTACAAACAAAAGCATAACGTGGCCGACTATGCGGAATTGTTGTTCATCGCCCCCAAAACAATCACGCATAAGTTTAAAAGACTCAACCTCCCGCAGCCCAACGACATCATTAAGAACAGGATCATTCTTGAAGCCAAACGCCTGCTGGTGCACACCACGCTTACGGCAAAACAGATCGGGTACGAACTGGGGTATGAAGATCCCGCTTATTTCAGCAGGATATTCGTACAGAAAACAGGCGAAACCCTATCAGGATTCAGAACGAAATTTTTGGTAGAAGGTTAGTTGGTTATACCCTCAACGCGCTCATGCCTCCGTCTACTTTCAGCACTTGCCCTGTAACCCATTTGCTTTCCCCGGAAAGCAGGTAGGCGGCGGCCGCGGCAATATCCGAAGCTTCCCCGATTTTTTTCAATGGATGCCGTTGCGCATGTGCTGTAATCTTTTCAGGTGTATTCAGTAGGCTTCCCGCCAATGGCGTTTCCGTTAAAGAAGGTGCGATGCAGTTCACGCGTATGGAAGGCGCCAGTTCCGCCGCGAGTGCACGGGTAAGGCCTTCAATCGCTCCTTTGGAAGCGCTCACCAGACTATGAAAGGGAAAGCCCGTTTGCACCGCGACAGAGCTGAACAATACAACAGAAGCATTTCCACTTTTCTTCAATGCTGGCAGCGCCGAACGTATGGCCGTAACCGCGCCCAGCACCTGCAACCTGTAATCCTGCAGGAAGTCTTCGTTGCTGCAACGCAACATGGGTTTAAGGTTGATGGCACCCACACAATAAGCCAATCCGTGTATGGTATCAAGTAAAAAGAAATAATCGGGGTTTTCACTCAATACATCCAGGTGGTGAGAACTTACATTTTCAGGACCAGCCGAAGGCTGATGCTTACAATAAGTTCCGTACACCGAAGTTGTTTTTTCCGCCGACAGCTGTTGAGACAGCGTCGCGCCTATTCCTGAACTGTGCCCGATGATGACGATATTTTTCATGCGATGCTTTCTTTTTTCGATTTCTTCAAACAGTTTAAGTTGCTTTTTGTTTGATTACGCTATTGCTATCACTAAACAATTTCAGGCATGAAACTGCGGGGGAAAACCGTGCGGAAAAATGATCTTCCCGTAAAAACCTGTGCGGCCTGCGGAAGGCCCTTTACCTGGCGGAAGAAATGGGAACGGGTTTGGGAAGAAGTGAAGTATTGCAGCGACGCCTGCCGGAAAAACAAATCGTATGCGCAAAGCAAAACATAAAACCCTTCGCCTGATCCTAGGAGACCAACTGAATTACAGGCATTCCTGGTTCCGGGATAAAGATGACTCCGTCGTTTACCTGGTGATGGAAATGAAGCAGGAAACGGGATACGTGCTGCACCACGCGCAAAAACTCATCGGCTTCTTTGCCGCCATGTACAATTTCGTGGCTTACCTCCGGAAAAACGGGCACAACGTGGTCCACCTGCTGATCGATGACAAGCGGAACAAACAGGACCTTGCGGCCAATATCCAATATTTTGTGGCGCAGGAAAAAGCGGATGCCTTCGAATATATGTATCCCGATGAATACCGCCTGGACAAACAACTTAAAGCGCTGGAAAAGCAGTTGAGCATTCCCGTAAATGCAGTGGATACCGAACATTTTTACACCACCCGCGAAGCGCTGGGCGGTTTTTTCGGAAGTAAATCACCAGTGATGGAGCGGTTCTACCGGAGTATGCGGCAGAAACACGGTATTCTTTTGTCGATGGATGGCACGCCGGAAGGAGGTGCCTGGAACTTCGATAAGGAGAACCGTAAACCCTTCAAAGGCAAGCACCAATTGCCGAAACCCAAATTGTTCTCCCATGATTATTCTGACATCTGGAAAGAGGTTCAGCAAGCTGGCATTGAAAGTTTCGGAAACCCTGATGCGCAGCGGTTCAGCTGGCCCACCACCAGGAAACAGTCGATGGAGGTAGTAAAGTATTTTATGAAACATTTGCTGCCTTCTTTTGGTATATACCAGGATGCCATGCAAACGGAGCATGCGTTTCTTTACCATGCACGCATATCTTTCGCGCTCAATACAAAAATGATCGCACCTTCGGAAGTAGTGAACATGGCCGTAACCGAATGGAAGAAGCAACACGCGGACCTCGCTTCCGTTGAAGGGTTCGTGCGGCAGATACTGGGCTGGCGCGAATTCATGCGGGGCATCTACTGGTGGAAAATGCCCGGTTACGCCGGTTTGAACAAACTTGAACACAAAACGAAACTCCCGGAATGGTGCTGGACGGGTAATACAAAAATGAACTGCCTGCATCGCGTTGTTACCCAAAGCCTTGATACAGCTTACGCGCACCATATTCAGCGTTTAATGGTAGTCGGTAATTTCCTGTTGCTGGCGGGTGTCCACCCGGATGCGGTGGACCAATGGTACCTGGGCATCTACATCGATGCCATAGAATGGGTTGAAATCACGAATACGCGCGGTATGAGCCAGTTTGCCGACGGTGGCATCGTGGGCACCAAACCTTATGTTTCCAGCGCGGCTTACATCAACAAAATGAGTGACTATTGCAAGGGCTGCCATTATAAGCCTTCCGTAAAAACAGGGGAGGGAAGTTGCCCGTTCAATAGTTTGTACTGGCATTTTTTCGACAGGCATCGCCCGGCTATGGATAAAAACCCACGGCTTGGAATGGTGTACAAAACCTGGGACAAAATGAGCGCCGATAAAAAAGAAGCCCTGCTGCTCCAGGCCGATGCCTACCTCGGTAAATTGAATGAATTGTAACCTTTGTTCAGATCGAAAGCGAAAGCCCCTTTTTAAAGTTGGAAAAGTTCATGCCCGAATTGTTTTTAAAAAACTTGCTGAAGTGCGCGAGGTCCTCGAAGCCCAGGAAATACGCGATCTCTTTCATGCTGATGTTGGAATGAATGGCCTGGCGCTTGGCTTCCAGTATAATCTGTTGCTGGATGAGGTAACTGGCGGTGAACCCGGTTATTTTTTTGACTTTCCTGTTCAGGTAATTCGGGGTAACAAAAAGTTCTGACGCGTAATCAGCCACTTGTTTTTTGGTGGTGAAATTTTCTTTCAGCAACAGGCGGAACTTTCTTACCAGGTCGGCGTCTTTTGAATCGGGGTGCTCACCGGAGCCGTTGTCCATCTTACGGGAGAGATAGATCACGAACAGGTTCAGTAGTCCGGATAATACTTCGGAGCGGAGCAGGTAAAAATTGCGGAGTTCCTTTTCCATGTTGTGCAAGATGCCCTGCATTTCCTCGCGCATTTCTTCATCTGTTTCCAGCACCGGGATGCAGTTTTCGCTGCCATAACTGTCGAGCCGGGATACCGGTCCGGCCCCCGGAGTGCTCAGGAAAAGAAAATCGCGGGAGAACGATAGCCTGTAGCCACGCGTACCTTCGTTCAGGAGCAGCCTGCGTACCTGGCCCGGAACGGCGCAGTACAACGTGTTCGCGGCAATCGTGTGCTGGGTGGAATCAATACCAATGCAACCTGTGCCTGCCTGCACCCACGTGACTTCATAATGAACCATACGTTCTTCCATTATTTCCTGTGATGGACAATGTTGCAGTAATTGCTCCAGTCTCTGAATGGAAAATTGGTCTCGCCGTTGCCTGGTTTCCACGTCTGTGCGCGAAAAATGTTGCGGCATGGTAAATGTTGAAGTGTGCGACATAACGTAAGATTTTTCTTGATGGTTGGGTGGAATGGTATTTAAAAAGGACCACCTTATAAGCCAAAAGCAATGCCACATGATAATGTGCTGATTACTATTTACTTATGAAATATCTGACAAAATATTTTTAGCCATATTTGGCTAATTGGTGAAATAAATGTTGTTATTTAGCCACGTAGAAGCAATCTTTATTATGGCAAAACAGCAAGATGATACAAAGCGACGGTCTACAGACGAAGATGCATTGCGACGCGCCATCATGGAAAAAGAAATTTTGCTGAAAGTAACCAGGGAATTGAATGCGGTGCGCCATAAAAAAGATTTGTTGCCCCTGTTAAGGAGCCTGCTGGAACAACTCTCTTTCTATAATGATATCAGCATAGCCCGTGTGGACGACAACGGGAAAACATTCAGCGCCTTTGCCTTGAACGATGCCGCGGAGCGCGTGAACGATCCTGATTACGAAGAAATGGCCGTGGCGCACCATGCTTTCCCCGACGGCGTATTCGAATGGGCGCTTCATTCCGAAATACCTGTTCTGTTCGACCTGCATGAACTGGCTTCCGCCCCCCGGCCCTTATCTTATATCACTTTCCTGCACCAGAACGGCATTTCGGATATGGTGGGGGTTTCCCTGCGGGAAGGGAACACACCCATTGGCGCGATGTTTCTTTTTTCAAAAAAGAAAATCTCTTTTACATCCCACCAGATGGGCCTCGTACAGGGCATCGCCAACCAGTTGGGTACGGTAATGGCGAACATGCTGGCCAACGAAAAACTGGCCGACCAACTCAGGGAAATTAGTCAGTATAAAATGAGGTTGGAAGAAGAGAACCAATACCTGCTGGAAGAAATGAGCAGCGCTTATTCCTTCAATGAAATGGTGGGAAAGAGTACGGTGATGCAGGAGGTCTTCAGCCAGATCGCCAAAGTGGCGCCAACAAACAGTACCGTGCTGGTGCTGGGCGAAACCGGAACCGGTAAGGAACTGGTGGCGCGTGCCATTCACAACGCCTCGCCCCGGAAGAATAAACTGCTGGTAAAAGTAAATTGCGCGGCCCTGCCCGCTAACCTGGTGGAAAGTGAATTGTTCGGGCATGAAAAAGGAAGTTTCACCGGCGCCTTCGAAAGAAAGATCGGTAAATTCGAACTGGCCAATAACGGCACTTTGTTCCTCGACGAGATCGGCGAAATGCCGCTGGAGTTACAGGTGAAACTGCTGCGCGCCATCCAGGAGAAAGAGATTGAACGCATCGGCGGGAAAGCGCCTATTAAATTAAACGTGCGCATCATCGCCGCCACCAACCGCAACCTGGAAAAGGAAGTGGATGCCGGTAATTTCAGGCAGGACTTGTTCTACAGGCTGAACGTGTTCCCTGTACTGCTTCCCCCGCTCCGGGAAAGAAAAGAAGATATCCCTTTGCTGGTGCCGGGTTTCCTCGAAAAATACGCCCGCAACGCGGGGAAAAAGGTAAAACAGGTTTCGGCGGGCGTCATGAACCAGCTCATGCGCTATGCCTGGCCGGGCAACGTGCGGGAACTTGAACACCTGGTGGAGCGTTCCGTATTGCTCACCACGGGCCCCGTGATCCGGGAACTGCAACTGCCGTCCGGTATGGCCAAAACATTGCCGGAGCCAGGAGAACCGCGCTTAAAAACGCTTGAAGAAAATGAAAGGGACCATATCATCGCGGTATTGCAAAAATGCAAAGGGAAAGTTTATGGGGAAGGTGGCGCGGCGGCCATATTAAACCTTCCGGTTTCCACTTTAAACGCACGCATTAAAAAGCTGGGCATCAGGAAGAACCTTTTATTCAACTGAGGAATGAAGATACATGGGAAACGGTCCGTACGGTTTAGCCATAAAGTTGCGCGGACACAAACGTATCTTTGCATCCTGTAAGGCGCTGTAAGCGCTGTATTATGCTTATGAGTAAACCCCTCGTTTTTTTATTGCTACTCTTGTCTTTTTCCGGCCTTATGGCACAGGAGGGCACCCGTAATGTGCTGAAGGGAAAAACTTCAGTGGATGATTATGAAAGGGTCATAAAATATTACCGTTATTATAAAACAGATTCAGCGGTCTTTTTCGCCGGGAAGGGAATGGACCTTGCACTCAGCACGAATGACAGTATCGGTATAGCGAAAATGCTGATGCAACTGGGCATGATGGACGACAACAACGGCGCATTCGACAGCGCGCAACAAAAATATACCACAGCCTTTGATTTGTTTAAACGGAAAGGTGATCAGAAAGGAACAGCCGCCGCCATGATACGGCTGGGCGTGGTGGACCTCAGGAACGGGAAGTACGATGAAGCCATGAAATGGTTCTTCTCCGCCCTGAACCTGTCGGAAAAAACAGGCGACCGGTTCGGTATGATGGAGGCCAATTACAGCATATCATGGGCCCACCAGGACAATAAGGATTTTACCAAAGCGCTGGAGTATCTGAAAAAAGCGGAAGCGCTCAATGAACAGCTTCCTTTCTCCAATATTTCACTGAACATCTTCAACCACCTTGGTGTCGTATACAGAGAAACCGGGGAATCGGAGAAAGCCAAACTTTACCTGCAGAAAGGAATAGAACGCAGCAATAGTCCTGAGTATTACGGATTGAATATTACGATGATCAACAACCTGGCCCTTGTATATGCTTCAGAAGGCGATAAAGCCAGGGCCATCGCGTTGCAAAAGCAGGCCTTGCAGCGATCCAGGGAAATCGGCAATTACCTGCGCGAATTACAATCATTGCTGGGCCTTTCAAAAACGTACGGAAAGGACCATCCCGAAGAGGCCGTGTTCTATGTAAAACAAGCTGTAGAACTGGCAAAACAGAAAAAACTTCCCCGCCAGGAAATGCGGTTTCTGAAAGTGCTGGCCGATCAGTACAAAGAACAGGGAAACTTTGAAGCGGCGCTGCTGGCAAAAGAAAGGGAACACGCGCTGGCGGACAGCTTTCTTTATAAAACGGTTTCCCGGAACATGGAATCTTTAAAGGCCGAATACGAACTGAGTAAATCGAACGCGCTGATCAAGGAACTTGATCTCGAAAATAAACGCAGGCGGATGGAATTGCAGAATGCCCGTGACCTGCGCCGTTTCTCCCTGGCAGGTATGGTATTGTTGCTTTTTGTACTGGGACTACTCTACAACCAATACCGGATCAAAAAGCAGAGCAGCCGGGAGTTGAATGATAAGAACCAATCCCTGGAAAGATTGCTCAACGAAAAAGAATGGCTGCTGAAAGAAGTGCACCACAGGGTAAAAAACAATTTGCAGACCATTACCAGTTTGCTGGAATCACAATCCGCTTACCTGAAAGATGAGGCCCTGTTGGCCGTGCGGAACAGCCAGCACCGGGTGCATGCCATGTCGCTGACCCACCAGAAGCTTTACCAGATGGAGACTTCCGCGGTAATTGATATGGCGGCGTTCGTGCCCGAATTGCTGCGTTATTTGTCGGAGAGTTTCGATACCGGCGAAAGAATCATTTTTCATACTTCGATTGACGCCATAAAGCTGGACATCTCCCAGGCGGTGCCGGTAGCGCTGGTGATGAACGAGGCCATCACGAATGCGATTAAATACGCTTTCCCCGATAACCGTTCCGGCAGCGTGAACATCGTGATGCGGCAGGAAACCGGAGAACATATTGTGGTGCTGGTGGAAGACAATGGGGTGGGGCTCCCGGAAACATGGGGCAACGGCAATGAAGATTCTCTCGGTATAAAACTGATGAAAGGATTAAGTGAAGATATTCAAGCCGTGTTTTCCATGGAAAGTAAAGCCGGAACGCGTGTGAGCATGGCGTTCCGGAAAGCACCTTTGGGAGAAACGCAGCGCATCGCTACTGTTTAAATGCTGAGCAGGATAAATGATATGAAGAAAAAAATACTGATAGTTGAAGATCAGTTCATTGAAGCCAACAACCTTCAGATGATACTGGAACGCGCGGACTATTTCGTGTGCGGCATAGCGCGTTCTGTTCCGGAAGCATTGGAAATGGTGGAAAACAACAGGCCGGATATGGTGTTGCTGGATATTTTCCTGCGGGGAAACCTAACCGGAATAGACCTGGCAAGAAAACTGAATGAAAAAAACATAGGCTTCGTATTTCTTTCCGCGAATTCGAACCAGAAAACACTGGACGAAGCGAAGGTGACAGGGCCTTACGGATTCCTGGTAAAACCTTTCCGTGAAAAAGATATCCTGGTGATGCTGGACATCGCCTGGTACCGGCATGAACAAAACTTTGCAGCGTCGCCCGGCAACAAAGCGGTTGTCTCGGGGCCTGACACTATTGATGTTCCGGCCTTCCAGCATATCATCGGCAACAGCGGAACCCTTAAAAAATTGTTGGGTACCGTGTTGATGGTGGCGCCTTCCGATGCCTCCGTACTGATCCTGGGAGAAAGCGGCACGGGCAAGGAACGTATTGCCGCGGCCATCCATGCGTTGTCTCCAAAGAAAGGCAGGCCCTTCGTGAAAGTGAATTGTGCGGCGCTGCCCGCCACTTTGATCGAATCGGAATTGTTCGGCCATGAAAGGGGCGCGTTTACAGGTGCCTTCGAAAAAAGGATCGGTAAATTCGAACAGGCCAACGGTGGTACCATCTTCCTCGATGAAATCGGTGAAATGCCGCCCGAAACCCAGGTGAAATTACTGCGGGTGTTACAGGAGAAAGAAATTGAACGCGTGGGCGGAAGCAAAACGCTGAAAATGGATGTACGCGTGATCGCTGCCACCAACCGCGACCTGCAGAAAGAGATCGCGGAAGGACGCTTCCGTATGGACCTGTATTACCGCCTGAATGTTTTTCCGCTCACCCTGCCACCCCTGCGGGAACGGAAAGAAGATATTCCCGTACTGGCAGATTATTTTATGCGCAGGTATGCAAAGGAATGTGGAAAGAACATCAAAAACATCGCCCCTCCGGCCATGGAAAAACTGCTCCGGTACGAATGGCCCGGTAACATACGGGAGTTGGAGAACCAGGTGGAAAGGGCCGTGCTGATGACGAACGAACCCTTCATTACCGACTTTGATCTCCCGGTAACACAAACGCCTGAAAAGCCAACACAGGCCCGGGATGCCGTTCGGCCAAAGACCATCGATGAAAACGAAAGGGACCACATCATTTCCGTACTCCGCAGCTGCAATGGGAAGATCTCGGGAGAAGGCGGAGCGGCCGAAATTCTTCAGATCAATGTGTCTACACTCAATTCAAGGATAAAAAAACACGGCATAAAGAAGGAGCATTATTTTTCCGTGGAGAAGAAATGAGTTCAGATGTCCACTGTTGTGCCCGGGGGAACGAAAATCGTTTTTCGTTTAACGATAGGGTCGTTTTCTATGACAGCCTTTAGTTTGTCTTCGGTCTCTTTGAAGTGTGTCCATCCTTTGTAATGTACGGGAAGAATCTTTTGTGGATCCAGCGTTTTCGCGGCTTTCAGGAGGTCCTTTCCATCCATGGTGTATTGTCCGAACCCGGTAAGGTAGCGGAACTGCACGGAACCCAGGTGTATAATCGCCGTTCCGATTTTGTACCGGCGGCCCGTTTCTTCTATCCCTTTAAAGTAGACCGTGTCGCCTGAAATATAGAGCGCGCCGTTTTGTTGCCCATCGTATTCCACGATAAAACCGATCACTTTTCCCGACAGGAACTCCGGTACCCACCAGGGGTGGTGCCTTGCGGGGGTGGCGGTAATCTTCAGTCCCGGTACTTTAGGGGTATGGATGTGGTGGGTTTCCCACGGCACAAGTCCGGTGGTATGCTCCAGTGCCCGGGCTGCGGCCCGGGTGGAAAGAATGAGTGGCGTTTTGCGCGCCAGTTCCTGCCCTTTGTGGTCGAAGTTGTCCTTGTGCTGGTGGTGGCTCAGCAGGATGAGGTCGATGTTTTCCAGGTCTATGTTCGGCGCGGGCTCACTTGTTTTGCGGGAAAAACCGCCCGACCCATGGTAATACAGTTTAC
Source organism: Parasegetibacter sp. NRK P23 (assembly GCF_023721715.1). NCBI lineage: Bacteria > Pseudomonadati > Bacteroidota > Chitinophagia > Chitinophagales > Chitinophagaceae > Parasegetibacter > Parasegetibacter sp. NRK P23. Next base: position 233,427 of record NZ_JAMDLG010000017.1, on the reverse strand, counting down.
CTGCATGATCCAGGGTCGGGTCGGTCATGATCCTGTACCCGTTTATATCCAGTAAAAAACACGCCGTGTCGATAGGAGTGAAAGTTGTTTTCATCGGGTGGTGTATTGGTTATTTCAACGCCTGCTTCAGTGCGGCGCCGGCGTATAGCATAGCGGATTGTACTTCAGGAATTGTTGCCAGCGGGTTCAGCAGGCCATAATCGTGGATCATGCCCTGGTACCGCACCAGTGTTACGGGAACGCCGGCCTGGTTGAGCTTCCTTGCGTAAGACTCGCCTTCATCACGCAATACATCATTCTCCGCGGTTTGCACCAGGGTGGGGGGCATTCCTTTCAGTTCATCCAGACTGGCGCGTAGCGGCGAAGCATATATTTCCGAACGTTGGGCGCTGTCGGCGATGTATTGGTCCCAGAACCAGATCATCATATTTTTTGTAAGGAACCTGTCGGTAGCGAATTTGTTGTAGGATTCCGTTTCAAAAGACGCATCTGTTACCGGCCAGAAAAGTACCTGCATTTTAAACGCGGGTCCTTTTTTATGCAACGCCATCAAGGCTACGGCGGTGGCAAGGTTACCACCTGCGCTGTTGCCCACCACAGCAAGCCTGGAGCCATCCACGTTTATTTCTGCGCCATGTTCGGCTACCCATTTGGCGGCGGCGTAACATTCGTTAACGGCGACAGGATATTTCACTTCAGGAGAGCGACTGTATTCCGCATGGATGGCCACCGCGCCAGAATGCACCACCAGGTCGCGGATGAACCTTTTGTGCGTGGGGAAATCGCCGAGTACCCAGCCGCCACCATGGTAGAACATAAAGGCGGGAAGGGCTTCTTTCACGCCCGCGGGCCGAACGATGTATATTTTTACGTTTATGCCATCCTGTGAGATGGTTCTTTCTGATGTTTCTATCCCGGAAGTATCGGCTTCTACTGAAGTTTGCGCGCCTTCCAGTACTTTCCGGGCATCTGCGGGTGCAAGTGTTTCCAATGGTTTGCCACCACCGCTGTTGAGGGCCTTCAGGAAATTTTGGGTTTTCAGCTCCAGCGCGGTATCTGTTGCATAATCAGCTACGGTAATTGTATTGTTCATATCTGGTGGATTTGTTGTTTGAGATGAATTGCTGCACGCACAAAAGAAAAGCGCGGCAATTGCGAAGAAGAATATTTGTTTCATGATGAACTTTTGGAAATGTTTATAGTTTTTTCAGCCAGTCGAGGATATAATCGGCATCTTCTTTCCAGGATTTTTGTCCCAGTACGAAATGGTTTCGGTTGGGAAATTCCTTATACTCCAGGATGGAGCCATTGTCTTTTTTGTATTTGTTGTAGTTTCTCCGGTTCAGATGCGCGGGAATCAGCGTGCCTTCTGTACCCGCGGTAAGCAGCAGTGGAGCGTGTGGCTTGTTGAAATCAACATACGCGGCGCTGGTAAGGCCACCACGTGCCACCGTCTTCGATTCAGGGATGGCCAGTTGTTCGTAGGCCTTTTTTTGTTCTGCCAGTGGCATACCGTTCACAAAAGCGTACTGCCATTTTTTGAACGACATCAGGTAGGTTTTTTTCATGGAAGTAAATAAACCCAACACCCGCCATCCGCCACGGAGAAAAGAAAATTCGTAAGGAAAAACGCCTTGCGGCGGAACGGAATGAATGGCCACCGCAGCGGCTGCATATCCTCTGTTGTTGATGATCTGGGTGATGAGGCCGCCAAGAGAATGGCCGATCACGATGGGTTTTTCCGGAAAGCTGCGTACCACTTTGATGTAATGGTCTACAAGTTGTTCCAGTGTAAGCGTGGCGAGATCGGTATCGTTCGGTTGCCGGGCGCGCAATTCGGAGGCGGTACCATTCTTGAAGGGCCATGCCGGCGCGATGGTATGATAGCCGCGGCTTTCAAAGTAGATGCGCCAATCGTCCCAGCAACTGTTGGAAACGAATGCGCCGGTAACAAAGACGATGTTTTTGGTTGTAAGTGCCATGGTATAGTTTTGAAATGAGGGTGTTTTGGCAAGGTTTATTGCGCTGCCGCCAGCCTGTTGTTGGTTTGAATGAACGAGTGGATATAGTCTGCGGTCATCTCAGGGTACTGGTGTTGCGGCCCATGTCCGGCCCTGGGAATCACCACTACCTGTGTGGTCGGCAACTTACGGTTCAGTTCAAACCAGTTCTCGGGCGGAAAACATACTTCGTGATCTCCGGAGATCACCAGGATCGGAATGGTGGTGGTGGTCAGTTTCTGACGCGCATTGTAGGGATCTTTGATGAAGTCTTCGTTGCCCATGGCATAGAATTTAAACTGATCAACCGTAACGCGTGGATCCTTTTCTTTCCTGGCGGCTATCCGGTCGTGACTTTCCTGCGCGGCTTTACGGCTGAAGGCGGAAATGGGTTCAAAGAAGAGGATCACCTCATCGGCAACATCATAATCCGGCTTATACGCTGTTTGCAGGAAGATGTCTTCAAAAGTATGTTTGTTCTCGCCCGGAGGTTTAGTGCCGATCAGGATGGTTTGCGCTACCAGTTCAGGATTTTCCGTGGTCACGATCTGCGCCACCCATCCGCCGAACGACCATCCCCCGAGAATGACCTTCTGATGTCCCAAAGCTTTCGCGAGATCAATCACATCGCTGGAAAATGTTTTCATATCCGTATGTGGCTCACCGGTAGATGATGCCAGCCCTGTGTAATTAAAAATGATCACCTCGTAATTTTTCGCCAGCGCGTCGATAAACGCCGGATCCCAATCATCCATATTGCCTCGGAAACGTTGGCAGAGGATCATGGGTGCTCCGGAACCAACGGTGCGGTAAGCGATTTTTCGGCCATTGATATCGGCGAATTGCGTAGGTGCATTCACTGCTGTAATGCTTGGTTTGTCTGACATAAGTGTATTTTTTGTGTTGTCGTTTTTACAACCGGCGAATGCCAGCAGGCAGAGGATGTAAGCCGGAAGCATGGTGCGTGGAAGAAGGATGATTTGTCTCATGGTAGTATGTTTAATGGAATGGAACAAAGCTATTCCTTCAAAGTGCCGGATACAATTCACATATGGATCCGTTCATTGTATAATTAGGATTAAAACGAATTTGTATTCAGCGGTTGTTTTTAAAATGTGTTGATATGTACAAGAGTTGTGACCGTATATGAATTGCCACCGCTGTAAGGTCTTGATAGCTTTGCGGAAGAAAATCATTCACAACGCTAAAAGTTTTCATTATGAAAAGAACATTCAACACACTCGCCACACTGTTGCTGGCTTCCGTTTCAGTAACTGCCGTTTACGCGCAGAAGCCATCTTCGGAATTATTGAATCCCACCAACCATGCGCTGGTTATGATCGACCACGAAAGCCAGATGGGATTCGCCGTAAAAAACATCGACATGATGGAACTGCGCAACAATACGGCTATGGTGGCTGGCGCCTCTGTTATATTCAAAGTGCCCACTGTGGTAACCACCGTCGCGGAGAAATCTTTCAGCGGGCCCGTGTTTGCCGAAGTGGAAGCATTTTACCCACAGGCTACTTCCAATTACATCGACAGAACCACAATGAACGCCTGGGAAGATGTGAACGCGCATAAAGCGATTGTGGCAAAAGGAAAAAAGAAGATCGTGCTCGCGGGACTCTGGACCAGTGTATGTATTGTTGGTCCGGCATTATCAGCCAAAGCGGAAGGATACGATGTGTATGTAATTACCGATGCCAGTGGTGACGTGAGCAAAGAAGCGCATGAAATGGCGATGTACAGAATGATACAGGCCGGCATTAAGCCGCTTACTTCCATTCAGTACCTGCTCGAATTGCAACGCGATTGGGCCCGCAGCGAAACGTACAAGGCTGTTACCGATCTGGTAAAAAAATATGGCGGCGCTTACGGAATTGGTATTCAGTATGCCCATGAAATGTTGAAACACTAAAATGTTTCAACTGTAATCGACTCGTTCCATCTCCTTCATTTAATTCATCCACATGAACCGGTGTTTCTTTTTTGTACTCTTTGTAATGTGTAGTATTGCTTCCTTCGCGCAGCGAAAAGCCGATATCATCCTTTATAATGGAAAGGTGCATACGGGCGATGAAGCCATTCCGCTGGCCGAGGCCATTGCGGTGAATGGGAACAGGATCAGCAAGGTAGGCAGCAACAAAGATGTGCTGCGGCTGAAAGGCAACGGCACAAAAATGATTGATGCGAAAGGACATACCGTGATTCCCGGCCTGTTCGATAGTCATCTCCATGTGATCAGGGGAGGCAGATTCTACAACACCGAATTAAGGTGGGATGGCGTGAAATCACTGAAGCGCGCCCTGCAAATGCTGAAAGAGCAAGCCGAAAGAACACCCAGCGGACAATGGGTGCGCGTAGTAGGGGGATGGAACGAGTTCCAGTTTGAAGAAAAAAGACTGCCCACCATAGAAGAGATCAATGCGGCTACCGGAAATACACCCGCTTTCATTTTATACCTGTACGGAAAAGCATGGCTGAACAAAGCCGGATTAAAGCAAATCGGCATAACAGGAGCAACCGCGAATCCCAAAGGCGGACTCATTGAAAAAGACAGCGAAGGCAATCCTACAGGTTTGCTGGTGGCCGAGCCGAACGCGTTCATCCTTTATTCCACACTGGCAAAGTTGCCCGAACTGACTACGGAGGAAAAAATAAATTCCACCCTGCAATACATGGCCGAACTTAACCGGCTTGGGGTAACGGCGGTAATGGATGCCGGCGGCGGGTTTCAGAATTTTCCTGACGATTATGGTATTACAGATTCACTGAACACAGTTGGTAAAATCACCGTTCGGCTCCCGTATTTTCTTTTCGCCCAGAAAGCTGGTTCGGAACTGGCCGACTTCACCCGCTGGACAAATATGGTAGACATAGATGTGCACCATGCCAATGGCATCAACGAAATTGATTACCATGTGCAGGGCGGCGGAGAGAACCTGGTGGCCGATGCGGCCGATTTTGAAAACTTTCTTTTTCCGCGGCCCGAGCTTCCTGCTTCACTCGAAGCCAGTCTGAAACCCGTAATACGTATGCTGGTACAGCGGCGATGGCCCTTTCGTCTCCACGCCACGTACAACGAAAGCATCTCCCGCGACCTGGATGTGATTGAAGCCGTGAACAGCGAAATACCGCTGAACGGTCTGGTATGGTTCTTCGATCATGCGGAAACCGTCAGCGAAGAAAATATGCGACGCATCAAAGCGCTGGGCGGCGGTATCGCCATACAACACCGGATGGCCTACCAGGGTGAACATTTTATCAGGAGATATGGGGCGGAAGCCGCGCGGAATGCGCCACCTGTAAAAAAAATGCTGGAGTTGGGTATACCCGTTGCCCTGGGAACAGATGGCACCCGCGTGGCCAGCTACAATCCCTGGGTGGCGCTCTATTGGATCACTACAGGAAAGACGATTGGTGGAGCACAGGTGATGGGAATAGAAAATACGCTGGATAGAAACGCAGCGTTATCGCTCCTTACCTTCGGCGGTTATGCATTGCTGAAAGAAACGAATAAAGGAAAGATAAAGGAGGGTTTTTTCGCTGACATCTCGCTGCTGGACAGAGACTATTTCTCGGTGCCTGACCAGGAGTTGTTGTCCATTACTTCAAAGCTTACCATCGTCGATGGAAAACCAGTGTACGGCAGTGCGGAATTCAGTGGTTTTGCACCACCGAAACTGCTGGTAATCCCTGCGTGGAGCCCGGTTAAATACTATGGTGGTTACCAGTAAAAAACGGTATGAAAAAATGTTTCTTTTTTCTGCTGTCGGTTTTTATACAAGATGTTTTTGCGGCAGGATGCATTACTCCCGCAATGCAGGATACTATATCTCCCGGAGAAGCGCGCGTTGATACCTTACCAGGTAAGATGTTATCGCAACGTGCTGCTCCGGGTAACAAAACCGGCACCGCGGTTTCTGCCGGAGGATCAGCCAGGCTGCAATACTTCTATTTGCGCAATGAACAATGGGGCGATGCGCCCAAAGATAATGACGGCTTTGTAATGGCGCGTTTTCTATGGCATGGTGCTGTACAATGGAACAGCCGCCTTAAAACCTTCGTGCAATTGCAAAGCAGTCTTGCAAATGGAAAGAACGATATGAGTCCGGTAGATGAGAATCCGCTTGATGTGCACCAGGCTTATGTCCATTACAAAGTGCCACTATCAGACAGCCTTTCGATGCTGCTCCGTGTTGGCAGACAGGAATTTTCCTATGGCAGTCAACGGCTGATCTCTGTACGTGAAGGACCAAACAACCGGCAGGCATTCGATGCGGCCAACATGATAATGCAGCGGAAAGATCTTCGGCTCGATGCATTTTTCAGCTACTATGTGGCCGCACGGAATGGCATCTTCGACGATGGGTTTCGGCGCGATACCAGGTTGTGGGGTGTTTATCTGGTGAAAAATCAGGTTCCGGTTTTAAAGAACGCGGACTTCTATTACCTGGATATCTGTAAAAAACAGGCAGCTTTCGAAGATGGTACCGGAATGGAGCAGCGTCACTCGATAGGAACGAGAATATGGAACAAAACCGGGAACACGATGTACGACCTGGAAGCGGTTTACCAATATGGCCGGTTCGCTTCAAAAGCCATCCGGGCCTACACCGTCTCCTTGAATACAGCTTATCGTTTCAACAGGTGTAAATACGAACCTGAGATCGGTATAAAAACGGAACTCATCTCCGGCGATAAAACACCGGGCGACGACCGGCTGCAAACCTTCAACCCGCTTTTTCCAAGAGGCGCCTATTTCGGCCTGGCTGCATTGATCGGTCCGGCCAATCTTATAGATGTTCATCCTTATTTTAATTGCGTCCTTCATCCAACCCTCGACTGGGGGATGGACCTGGATATCTTCAGGAGGTATTCCACCCGCGATGGTATTTACGGTCCCAACGTGGCCCTTATCTACCCGGGCGCCAACGTTGCACCCGCTTTCATTGGAAGCCAGCTCGCCACAAACCTGGAATTCAGCGCCAGTAATGCGCTAGCGCTCACCTGGGAGTTCACCTGGTTCAATGCGGGCCCATTTCTCCGCGCAGCGGGGAATGGAAAAGATATTATTTTTACAGCCGTCACACTTCAATATAAATTTTCATCAAACTAAATACCATGCAAACAGGAATTGGCATCAGCGAAGAAGATCGCTCGAAAACCGCTCAGGAACTATGTGTTTTTCTGGCGGATGAATTCGTTTTGTACACCAAAACCCGACACGCGCACTGGAACGTGGAAGGAAGCGATTTTTACGAAAAACACAAATTCTTCGAATCGCAATACGAAGAACTGGATGAAATGATAGATGATGTTGCGGAACGCATCCGCGCACTTGGCCATTATGCGCCTGCTTCACTAAAAACTTTCCTCGAACTAACGCACCTCACCGAATTGAGCCGGGAAAAGAACGACGGCGCTGGTTTCGTAAAAGCTTTACTCGCCGACCACGAAAGCATCATCATCCGGATGCGGGAAAAGATCAATCTGATCAGCAACGATTACAAAGATGCGGGTACAGGCGATTTTATTACGGGACTGATGGAAACGCACGAAAAAATGGCGTGGATGCTGCGGGTGCAGTTGAGGTGATAGACGACCATATTGAAATGTGGATGCGCTAACTTCTTACCTTCTCCGCACCCAATACAATCAGGGTGCCGAGCGTGTAGGCTGCGAGGTCTATCCATTCAAATGAAGTACCTATTACAACTCTTGCCAGGTAATATTTCCCGAGTCCGAGCAGATGAACAATATCGAAATACTGCAGTGTTTCGATCAGGAAGGCGAACAGCAGCGTAGCGATGGCTGTGGGCAATACCGGGAAGCGAAAAAAGCTTCGTACAAAACAATAGATCAGTATTACTACCAGTACATCGCCAACATAGGGCCTTATGACCTGGTCGTGGAGGTATTTTGCGATCAGCACTTCAATGGTGAACAAAAGAATGGTGAGGAGGAGGTATGGAATACTGAAACGGAAATATGCTTTCATGAATGCCTATGAATTTGCTGCTAAAGGTAACAGGATCGGTGGTTCTTTTCTGAAAGCCGGGGAAGAAACGTAACTTGCGCCCGCCCAAAAGCAAAATCAGGGCGATACAAATATGAATACCAGCATCACCGCACCATTGAAAGAACGTTGCCAGGGCACCTGTGAATTGTGTACCGTGGAACCGGCGGCTATCGCCTTTGCCGTGAGCCCTAAAAACAACGACTACATCGAAAACGAAGTGGCGTTGTGTACCACCTGCCTGGCCATGATGGACAACAAAGATGCGGCGCAGCACTGGCAATGCCTTGCGGGAAGCATCTGGAACCCGGAACCCGCTGTGCAGGCCCTGAGCTACAGGATACTGTACGCCAACAAAGAACAGGATTGGGCCGCCGATATTATGAATGGGGTTGAACCGGATGATGCCGTGCTGAACTGGGCCCTGAGCGCTTTTGAAACCGTAGAAGTCCATAAAGACAGCAACGGAACGCCGCTCAGCAACGGCGATACCGTGGTGCTCACCCAGGTGCTGAACGTGAAAGGAACGAACTTCATGGCACCGAAGGGCACGATCGTAAGAAAGATCAGGCTGGTGCAGGATAATCCGGAACATATTGAAGGAAAAATCAATGAACAGACGATCGTGATATTGACGAAGTATGTAAGGAAGTCGTGATGGTGAATAACCTGAACAAGATAATGCCCATATAAAAATCTTCGTTTACACTATCCTGTTATTAACTCTCCTTTTAAGAAAATACGCGTTCTTTCTGAACGGCCATTCATTTGCTCCAGCAGCAGGTGGGTGGCCTTTCTGCCCATATCCACCAACGGTTGCCTGATGTAGGTAAGTGGCGGATCCACGAAATGAAAGAGGTCCGTTTCATCGAAGCCCACAATTTCGGGTAGGGAAGAAGTGTTACGGTGCTTCGATCGCAACAACTTCAGCGCTTTGGTGGCGATGACGTTGGAGGCGCAGATAATGGCTTCCGGTGGTTCCTGTAATTGCAGCAGTTCGTTCATCGCCTGTTCCACCGCTTCTTCCGTCACAACAATATCGATCTCCTTCAGCAAAGATGGGTTGAAAGGGATGTCGGCGGTTTTCAGTCCGTCAATGTACCCGTTCTTACGGTCCTGCAGGTGTTCCAGCGTGGTGCGGTAAGCGATCATGCCAATGCGGGTTTTGTGTTGTAGCAGCAGGTGTTGCACTGCGGCATTGGTGGCTGCGTGGTTATCGAGGCAGATGGTATCGGCTGTGATGTTGGAAAAATAGCGGTCCAGCAATACGAATGGGGTATTCTGTTCCACAAGTGCCTGCAAGGCGTTTGCTGAGTTTTCCGGCGGGGAAAGAATAAGTCCGTCTACCTGCCTGTTGAGTAACGCCTCGAGCAGCTTGTTGAATTTTTCAGGGTGCTCATCGGAACTACCGAAGATCACCGTGTAGCCCTGGAGGTCCGCTTCGTCTTCAATGATGCGTGCCAGCGATGCGGAGAAGGGGTTGGCGATATCCGCCACGATCAGCCCGATGGTAAGTGTTTTGCTGCTTCTCAAACTCCTGGCCGCCTGGTTGGGTCGGTAATTCAGGGCAGCCGCGGCCGCTCTTATTTTCTGCGCCACTTCACGGCTTATCCGCCCTTCCTTCCTGTTGTTCAATACATAAGATACGAGCGCGGTGGAAACACCCACCAGTTGAGCAATATCTTTTAAGGAGGTTTTTTTCTGCATGGCAATCCGTTAGAAAGAAAAAAAATATCGGAACCGAAGTTATTGTGTTCCCGCTATTTACGTTTTTAAAATGCCAATCTACACAATTTCACGATTTGTTTAAACGTTTAAACAAGAATTTTGCTTATTTTTGCACTTGTTGATCTATAATTAAAAGCCACGTGAGATGGAAACAATGAATGCAGGGCTGATTGAGTTTAATCAACCAACAGATCCATATCTGATCGATGAAAGCGGTAGTTTCAACGGGTATCATGTTAAAAAAGTGATGCTGAAAGAAGAGACCGCCGCGCTTACAAAAGAGAAATTTTCAGGCGCCGAACTGGTGCACAATACAAGCGATATCCTGGAGGATGAGTCTATTCACCTCGTGATCGTTTCCGCTCCCGATGAAGCCGATATGAGCCTGGTAGGAAAAGCGCTTCAGGCCGGGAAGCAGGTTCGGATCTTATAAATCACTTTTGCTTTGCTGAAATGAATTGACGGCCATCGTGCCGTACTATGAATACCGTTAACGAATGCCTGCTGTTACAAAGCGGGCTTTCGTATTTAACAGAATGATGCTTGCGTATGGATGTGTTTAATCATCTAAAACGCAAAAAATGAAAACAATTGGAATCAATCTTCCCGGATCTGCCAGGATCTATGTAAGTTTCTCGAAGGGAAGTAAAAAGAAACAAGGCAATTTTATGGAGAACAACCATGCCGAGCTGGAAGAGAAGCTGGATGCGCGTTTCGATGTGTCAGCATTTCAACGCAAGGCGCACCTGGGGAATTTCTTCGCCGGACCACATTGCGTGTTTGATCCCAGGTTGATTAAATAAGATTGTACACCGGAACGATGGCCACGGTAAGTCGACTCACGCAAACGGGTTTGCCGGCTTCGTTGCTGATCCTGATGTCCCACACATGGGTCTTCTGCCCGATATGAATGGGTGTACAAACACCGTGAACGTATCCCTCTTTTACGGGACGGAGGTGGTTGGCGTTGATTTCCAGTCCAACGGCCCGGAACTGCTGTTCATCAATAAGCAGCAGGCTGGCCACGCTCCCCAAAGTTTCCGCCAGTACAACCGAGGCGCCGCCGTGCAGGATGCCGAAAGGCTGGTGCGTGCGGTGGTCAACGGGCATACGGGCGGAAAGGGTGTTGTCGGTAAAGCCGGTGAACGCAATACCGATATAAGATGCCATGTTCGGTGGCAGGTTATTCAGCTTTTCAAGATCAACCGGCTTTGTCCAGATCATATTTTCTTTGATTTAGATGGAATCGTAGATGATTACTTTTTCGAAATAAGCCCTGCATTCATCGAGGAAACCGGTGTGCAGCGGATGCACCTGGTAAAGATCGTGTCCGGCCATATCTTCAAAGAAGATCACCAGGGAAAAAGTATAGCTGGTATCCACTACGGCGCGGTCGATGGAAGAAGGTGTGCCTACATGGAACGCCTTCACGCTTTCAACTTTTTCAAGGGTCTCCAGACTTTTGCGGAAGGCGGCTTTCTGTTCTTCGGTAGTATCGGCTTTCAGCCAGAAAAGGACGTGGTGTGCGAGCATAAATTTTGTTTGAGGGGCGAAGATACGGGGTGCTGATGAACAATGGATGAATGGTTATACCGCATTTGCCGTGGAATGGAAATCCAGCAAAAAGTTGAACAAACTGGTCTCGCCCGGGATGCCCAGTTTTTTCCGCAACCTGTACCTGCTCAGCTCCACACTTTTTATCGTAATGTTCATGATCTGCGCGATCTCTTTGCTGGAGAGGTTCAGCCGGAGGTAGGCGCATAGCTTCAGTTCACTGGGCGTTAGTTTAGGATAATGTTCTTTTAAGGACACCAGGAAATCGCTGTGCACCTTATCGAAGTGTACGGCGAATTGTTCCCAGTCGTTCCGGAGTTTGTGTTCCTCCAGCATCCGCATGATCTTTTTGTATTCTTCATCGGAGGTTTCTTTGTTGTCGGTTTTCTTGAGTTTCTGGAACTCTTCTTTCACTTTGTGCAGCATCTCTCCTTTCTGCACCAGGTTCATGGTAGTGGAAGCGAGTTCTGTATTTTTCAACTGTATTTCGGCTTCGAGCTTTTCGTTGCGGAGACGGATGATCTCTTTCTCGTTTCTTTCCAGTTCCAATTGATGCAGGTATTGCAACCTTTTCTGCTCTTCCGCGTGGCGCTGCTGCTGCCGGATGAATTTGCGGCGCTGCCATTTGTACCCGGCATACAAGGCCGCGAGTGCGATAAACGCATATACGAGGTAGGCCCAGGTAGTGCGGTACCAGGGGGGCAGTACCACGAACCTGAAACTTTGCACCGGTGATTCTTCGCCTTCGAACCTGCGCGCCTTCACCATAAAAGTGTAGGTGCCTGGCGGGAGATACGTATATTCCTTTTCACGTTTTTTGGACCAGGTACTCCATGTTTTATCAAAATCCTTCAGGTAATACGTGTATTCGATATTGTCCTGCTGACCATGCAGGGGAGAAACGAAATCGAAGTGAAGGGAGTTCTGGTTGTAATGGAGCTTTGGTGTACCTGAAGATGCCTGGTAACCGCCAAAAACCGTACTGTCTCTGTTGCCCAGGGTCTTCACCGTGCTGATGAGTACCGAGAGTTGTTCTCGGTCCTTTTTGTAGAGGTCGTAATTGATGTGGTAGAATCCCTGTTCTCCCGCTACAAAAATGTTCTGGTTGTTGTAGGGGTAGATGTGTTCATACCCGTTGGCCATCACTTTGTTGTTGAGCTCGGGGAGGAAGGTGATGCGAGGTTTTTCCCGGATGAATTCCACTACACCCAGTCTTTTGTCGGATACGAACCAGATGTTTCCTGATTCGTCTTCTTTCAGGTATTGCACGGAGATGGGACCGAAGATGCCGCGGAGATAGGCTGAGGGTTCAAAATCGCCTTTGGCGGTATTGTATTCAAAGAGGCCGTTGTCGCTGGAAAGGATGATCCTGTTCTTCACCTTGTAAATGAAGTTCCGGTTTTGCGACAATATCTTTCCCGGATCCTTGTAAGTGGTATTGGTGGGATGAACGCCATTGTCGAGCGCTATTTTGTAGAGACCCTTGTAGGGGTGTGCCACCCAGGCCATATTCTTTTCCACCCCGATGAAGCGGGCCGATTCAAAAAATGTTTGTGTGTTTGTATAGGTGAACTTTCCATTTTTGTAGTGGTAAAAATTCATCCCGTTGTAGGTGCCCGCGGCCACGCCTTCCGAAGGGGAGAGGTTGGATAAGGGGAAGAAGGTCCAGAATCCGGTACTTACATCGAAGGGGATAGCGGCATTATTTTCCACCACGTAAGCGCCTTCGTTGTGCGCCATCAGCAGGTGGCCGTTAATTTCCGACAGGCTCCATACCTGTCCTTTGCTATTGGCTACGGGGTTGAAACTGCTGTGTACAAAACTCAGGTCCCCGCCGGGTTGAAGCGGCGCTTTGAACAGGGCGCGGGAAGTGCCGATATACAGGTTGTTCTGGTGGATCAACGCGGAGTAACCGGCGCTGTGTTCCTGGTTGTCGGGATATATATGCTTGATGGCCTGGTTATAGGCTACCAGGTCGATGCCATTGTCCTGGCCAATCCAGAGGTTCTGGTCCTTATCCGTGAAGATGGAGAGGATATTGTTGTTCTGTAAACCATCCTGTTTCGAAAGCCGCTGGATGAATTCCCCTTTTTTATTAATGATAAAGCAGCCGGCCATATTGGTGGCCACGGCAATTTTATCGGCGCTGATCATGGTGGAAGCGTAGATGTTCTCTTCCGCGATCTTTTGGGTGGTGGAGGTATTAAATGGAGTGAGTTCGTTCTGCCGGAGGATGAACATCCCGTGCCGAAGGGTGGTGAGCAGGGCACTGTCTTTGGAGATGGCCGTAAATGAAGTGATGCGTGCGTTAGGGGGAAGCGCCCCTTTTTCCAGGAAGGGTTTCCACACCCCATCGTGGAAACGGAGCATGCCTTTTTCGATCTCGTGGGCAATGAGGTTTCCGTTCGCGTACCCCATGAAATTCCAGTTCTTCGCGTCGTAGGCGGTCACTTTACCGCTGCTGTACATAAAAAGTTTGCGGTGGGCGCGGAAAAACACTTTGGGTCCGATGGGGATCACATCCCAGATGTCGGCGAAGTCTTTTTCAGTGTCTGGTACTTTGATAGAGGTATAGCTGAGTATCCCGTTTTGATCGGGTTGAAAATAACCGAACTCACTCTGGGAGCCGATATAGATGCGCCCGTCTTCGGCGATGGCCAGGGAGCGGACGATGGTTTCGTTGGGAAGGGGATACTTTTTCCAGTTGCTGCCGTCGAAACTGAGTAGTCCCTCGTTGTTTGCGAAGTACATGATCCCCAGTTTGTCCTGGCCGATCTTCCAGTTCTGGGTCCCGGAATTGGAAGCCTCCCTGGTATAGTTGATGATTTCGGGAAGTGCAATCGTGTTTTGGGCTGTTCCTTTCAGCAATAAAAAGAAACAAACCACGGAAAAGAATTTTCTCATCCTCAGTCAATTTATGGCGTAGGAAAGGTAGGAAAATTTGATTGATGTGGTAATGATGTAGTGAAAAAACGGCGTTTACACGGTGTTTTCACTTTTTGATGTGGTATTGCAGTGGTGGAAAAACACGTGTTTACACCGTGAAGGTCTAGTTTAGCAGGGTCAGAAAATCGATTCATTGCCACTTCTTCAAATGCAGACGATGCTTAGAAAAAACGCCAGACTCATCACGCTACTCCTTTTAATTCTTAGTTCAGCCTCCAACGTTTTCGGTCAGGGATTTTTAAGGGCTGACGGTCAGCGGATCGTTAATGAAAAAGGAGAGAACGTACTCCTGAAAGGGATCGGCCTCGGAGGATGGATGCTCCAGGAAGGGTATATGCTCCGCATCTATAAAGATGGACAGCAGAACAAGATCCGTTCGCGTATGGAAGAACTGATCGGGAAGGAAAACACCGGAAGGTTTTATCAGGCATGGCTCAACAACCACACCACCCGCGCCGATATAGATGCGCTGAAGGCCTGGGGGTTCAACTCAGTACGCCTCCCAATGCACTATAATCTGTACACTTTACCCATTGAAAAAGAACCCGTTAAAGGAAAAGATACCTGGCTGAAAGAAGGGTTCCGGCTCACCGACAGTCTGCTTGCCTGGTGCAAAGCCAACCAACTGTACCTGATCCTGGACCTGCATGCTGCTCCCGGCGGACAAGGCAACGACCTGAACATCTCCGACGGAGATTTGTCTAAACCCATGCTCTGGCACAGCCAGGAGAACCAGCGCAAAACGGTCGCGCTCTGGCGCAAACTGGCCCAACGCTACGCCAATGAACCCTGGATCGGCGCCTACGACATCATTAATGAACCCAACTATGGTTTCGAAGATCCCGTAAATGATAAGAACGGATTGAAAGAAAAGAAGAACGAACCCCTCCGCAAACTGATGGTGGATATTACAAAGGCCATCCGGGAAGTGGATAAAAAGCACCTTATCATCATTGAAGGCAATGGTTGGGGAAACAACTACAACAATGTTCTGCCGGTATGGGACAACAACATGGCCCTCAGTTTCCACAAATACTGGAACCACAACCGCCAGGCCGATATCCAGCATATCCTTGACACCCGGGAAAAGCACAATGTGCCCGTATGGCTCGGTGAAACGGGGGAGAACTCAAATGTATGGTTCACGGAGGCCATTCATCTGCTGGAAACCCACAACATCGGTTGGGCCTGGTGGCCCTTAAAAAAACTGGGCACCAATAATCCGCTGGAGATAAGGTCGAACCCTGAATATGACCAGGTGGTCCGCTATTGGAACGGAGAGGGGGAGCGCCCGGGAAAAGAGTCCGCCACAAAAGGATTGCTGGCACTCGCCAACGACCTGAAACTGCAACACAATATTTTCCATGCTGATGTGGTGGATGCCATGATCCGGCAGCCTTTCTCCACCCAAACCCTTCCATTTCAAAAGAATGAACTTGTAAATGGGCTGACCATCAATGCTTCAGATTATGACCTCGGCAGAAATGGCTTTGCCTATTATGATGTGGATACTGCGGATTACCATATCTCCGATGGCGGTGCCAGGGGTGGTAACAAGGGGCGTACCTACAGGAACGATGGGGCCGACATCAGCCGGGATCCGGATACCAACCAGGTGTACATCAGTCATACTGAACCAGGGGAATGGTGGCAATACACGTTGCAGGTACCGCAAAACAGGAAATACACCATAAAGCTGGAAGTGGCCGCTGAGAAAGACGGGGGAAGGCTGGCGCTGTTGAACGGTTCGGGTAAATTGGGTTCCATCGCCATTCCCGCTACGGGAGGGCTCCACAAATGGGAGACAGTATCTCTGTCTGGGATCGAAATTCCCGAAGGGGAACAGCCGCTGAGGATACTGGCGGAATCGGGTGGTTTTAACCTGAAATCGCTCCGTTTTCAACTAGATTAGTTGAGCATCCTGAAAATGACACCGGTTTCATTCGGGCTGATGTGGTATTGAGGTGGTGAAATGGCCGTTTTTCAGGTGTTTTTGACTGGATTGATGTGGTATTGAGGTGGTGTTTTTCTGCCTGAAAGCTAAATAGTGACCTACTTTTAACATAGGATTTCTAACGATTGAAAAAGAGTTGTTCTTTTATTAACCAAACAAACGCTTGCATATGAAATTGAAAACGTTGCTTCCATTAAGCATTTTTCTCTTGCTTCAGTGCGCCTTTCTCAATGCTTCCGCCCAGGAACGCAAAACTGCCTCGGGAAAGGTGACCGCAAAAACCACCGGCGAACCGCTGCCGGGTTCCACCGTAAAAATAAAAGGTACAGAGTTCGCCACTGTTACAGATGAGTCGGGCAATTTCAGCATATCCGTTCCAAAAACCGGCGCGGTACTGGTCGTTTCCCACCTGGGCATGCTGGATCAGGAAGCTGCCGTTCCGGCGGATGGAAAATTAAATATCGTCATGAACGATGCCGATGCCACCAATATGAATGAAGTAGTGGTAGTAGGATACGGCACCCAGAAGAAAAGTGTGGTAACAGGGGCCATCTCCAGCGTGAAGGCTTCCGACCTGGAAAATATGCCGCTGAACAGGATTGAACAATCATTGCAGGGACGCACTTCCGGCGTAACCATCGCCACGAATAACGGGCAACCTGGCGCAGGCGCCACGGTGCGGGTGCGCGGCATCACATCCTTCAACAACAACAACCCCCTTTGGGTGGTGGACGGTGTTGTGGTGGACAATGGCGGCATCGGCTACCTCAACCAGAGCGATATCGAATCCATTGAAGTACTGAAAGATGCCTCCTCGCAGGCCATCTATGGCGCACGCGCCGCGGCCGGTGTGATACTGGTGACTACCAAAAGAGGGAAATCAGGCGCGCTCCGTGTCAATTACCATGGCTATTATGGTATTCAGGCGCCCACCCGTAAACTTGACCTGCTCAACGCCACCGAATACGCCACACTCCGCAACGAAGCCGCTGTGGCCGCCGGACAGGCGAAGCCATTCGCCGACCCCACCATTTACGGGGAAGGAACCGATTGGCAGGACGTGATCTTCAACAACAGCGCCCGCCGCCAGACCCATGAACTCAGTATCTCCGGCGGAAACGAGCGCTCCACGTATTTCGCTTCCTTCGGCTATTTCAACCAGGAAGGCATCGTAGCCACTGATATCTCTAAGTTCAAAAGACTCAACTTCCGACTGAACTCCACCCATAAACTCGCTTCCTGGATCACTTTCGGTCAGAACCTGGGCTATGCGTATGAAAAAACGCTGGGCATCGGCAATACCAACAGCGAATTCGGCGGGCCGCTCAGTTCCGCCATCAACCTGGATCCCATTACGCCCGTCATCGAAACCGATCCCGCCAAACTAGCCATGGCACCTTACCTGCCCACGCCCGGTAACATGAACGGCGCGGGCATCAGAAGGGACCAGTTCGGGAACCCTTACGCCATTCCGCAGATCGTGGGCCAGGAGTTCACCAACCCGCTCGCATATATCCAAACTCGGCTCGGCAACTATGGCTGGAGCGATAACCTCATCGGCAATGCCTTCCTGGAAGCAGAACCCATCAAAGGATTAAAACTGCGCTCTACGCTCGGTGGTAAACTCTCCTTCTGGGGCGGTGAAAGTTTCTCCCCGCTCGCATGGCTCAAACCTACCGTGGTGACCTCGCAAACTTCCTACAACCGAGGCTCCAACAGAAACCTCCGCTGGAACCTGGAAAATACCGCTTCTTATACCAAAGGTTTCGGAGAACATAACCTGACCCTGCTTGTAGGACAAGGCGCTTACTCAGACGGCATTTCCCGGAACGTTAATGTTACTTATTTCAATATTCCCGCGGATAATTTCGATGATGCTTCCCTCAACTTCAATGTGCCTGCCGACCAGAAAGTATCCGGCGGCAGCGAGAGCCAGGAACATTACGTGAGTTCTTTGTTCGCAAGGGTGAACTATGATTATGGAGAAAAATACCTGGTGCAGGCGCTGGTTAGAAGGGATGGCTCTTCCCGCTTCGGCTCCAACAACAAATACGGTGTGTTCCCTTCTTTCTCCATGGGATGGGTGGCCACCAAAGAATCCTTCTTCCCCGCAACCGATGTGGTGAACTTCCTGAAAGTACGTGGCGGTTACGGCGTGGTGGGTAGTGATGAGATCGGTGATTTCGCTTATGTATCCACGATAGGCAGCGGCAGAAGCTATGCTTTCGGTACCAGCGGCAGCTACCTCATCGGGTACAGTCCAAACGCACCGGCTAACCCCAACCTGAAATGGGAAGAAACCCGCCAGACCAATATCGGCTTCGACGCAACATTGGTAAATAACCTTACTGTAGCCTTCGATTGGTTCAAAAAGAAAACCGTGGGCATTCTCATGAACCCACGTATCCCCGGGTATGTGGGCGCCATTTCCAACCCCGCGGCCAATGTGGCGGATATGGAGAACACTGGACTTGAACTGGAACTCGGCTACCGCAGAAGACTGGGTGAATTTGACCTCTCTCTGAACGGAAACATTTCCCATTATAAAAATAAGATCACCTACCTCGGAGATGGTATTCTTTTCTCTACCACCAACCAGCAAACCGTTCAAACCACGACTTATCCCATCACAAGGTCCATTATCGGACAGCCTTTCAACTCTTTCTTCGGGTTCAAAACCATGGGCATCTTCCAGAACCAGGAAGAGATTGATGCCTATGTAGACAAAGGTGGCAGAAAGATACAGCCCAACGCGGTGCCCGGCGATTTCCGCTGGGAAGATGTGGATGGCAACGGTGTGATCAATGAGAATGACCGTAAGATACTTGGCAACGCATTACCCACCGTGACTTACGGCATGACCCTCAACGCGGCTTACAAGGGATTCGATCTGGTGTTGTTCGGACAGGGCGGCGCAGGAAATAAAATCTACCAGGGACTCCGCAGGCTGGAAGTGGAGGAAGCTAACTGGCAGCGGAAAGCCCTGGGACGCTGGACAGGCGAAGGGTCCACCAACAGCTACCCCCGTTTGACAAGAGACGACAGGAACAACAACTTCACCAATCCTTCTGATTTCTACCTCGAAGATGGCGACTATTTCCGCATCAAAGTATTGCAGATCGGCTACTCCCTGCCCGCGGCCCTGATCCGGAAAGCCGGACTGGCACGTGCACGCGTTTACCTGATGAGCGAGAACCTCGTCACCTTCACCAAATATTCAGGATATGATCCTGAGATCGGTGGTGGATCAGGTGCAGGTATCGACCGTGGATTCTATCCCCAGGCACGTTCCTTCATGGCTGGCGTGAACCTCTCTTTCTAACCCGTTTTCTTCATTCAAACAGTAAATCAAATGAACAAATTCCTTCTATATACAACACTTGCGCTGGGAACGCTTGGCCTCGGTTCCTGCAGCAAGGGATTCCTGGAAGTGGAGCCAAAAGGACTGAACCTGGAATCGAACTATTACCGTAATGAAACCGAAGCCTTCAACGGACTGGTAGCCGTATATGATGTGGTGGGCTGGACCGGTGGCGGACTGGTTACAAAAGTGAACGCGCTGGATGCCGCGTCTGATGACCACCTCGCCGGAGGCGGTAACGCCACGGATGTGAACGATCTCCAGTTGTGGTCGAATTACACGCTCAGTCCCGATCGGGGCCCGCAGGGCGAATTGTGGCGGAAAGGTTTCTCGGGTGTGTTCCGTGCGAATATTCTTTTGCAGAAGATGGGGGACGTGCCCATGGATGAAACCCTGAAAAAACGCTATATCGCGGAGGCCAAACTGTTACGCGGCTATTTCTATTTCGACCTGGTGCGCCTGTTTAAAAACGTGCCCCTCTTCACGGAACCTGTACCCGCTTCCGATATGTACAACGTTACGCAGGCGGCTCCCGCAGACGTATATGCGCAGATTGTGAAAGATATGCAGGAGGCGATTCCGGATCTCCCGCCCACAGTGCCTGCCGCTACTGAAGGGGGAAGAATGACGCAGGGCATCGCCCACGCGTTGCTGGGAAAAGTGTACCTGCAACTCGAACGCTTTAACGATGCAGCCGCGGAATTTGCCGTAGTGAACGGAACACCGGGTGGAACAAGTCAATACGGGTATAAACTCCTCGATAATTTCAGTGACCTTTGGAAATCGAACAATAAATTCAATACCGAGTCCATCTTCGAGATCGGGTACACCAGCACTTCTTCCGGCGACTGGGGCTGTATCGCCTGTACCGAGGGCAATGTGCTGAGCATCATGACAGGGCCCCGCGGATATTCGCCGCTTACACCGGGCGCACCAGACTATGTTTCAGGCTGGAGCTTCCTTGTAGTAACACCAGGCCTCTTCAACGCCATTCATTTCGATCCCCGTTACAATGCCACCATTGCCAACCTGGATAGCCTGAAAGCCAATGGCATTGCAGACTATACGCCCGGTTACAACAATACCGGCTACTTCCTGGAAAAATTTATTGGCCGCCAGTCGAACCGTTCTACCGGCGGAGGCGCCATGGAACTGAACTTTCCGCAGAACATGTACGAAATCCGGCTTGCAGATACCTACCTGCTGGAAGCGGAAGCCATACTTCGTGGATCGGGTGGTAACCTTACGAGAGGCGCAGCTTTGCTGAATGCGGTACGTGATCGTGTAGGTCTTGGCCCCGTGGCGCTAAC
Source organism: Parasegetibacter sp. NRK P23 (assembly GCF_023721715.1). Lineage (NCBI taxonomy): Bacteria > Pseudomonadati > Bacteroidota > Chitinophagia > Chitinophagales > Chitinophagaceae > Parasegetibacter > Parasegetibacter sp. NRK P23. The sequence continues at coordinate 212,552 of NZ_JAMDLG010000017.1, read as the reverse complement.
CCTCGATAATATTGTCCTCGAAAGAAGACTGGAGCTGGCGGGTGAGGGACACCGCTGGTTCGACCTGGTGCGCTGGGGAAGAGCCGCAGCGGCATTGGCTTCCAAAGGATTCGTTGCTGGAAAACATGAAGTATTGCCGATTCCTTTACTGGAACTGGAGAATACCAAACTTGTACAGAACGAAGAATACCGGTAGTTCCATTCATACACCAACAAATCAGAAAACATGAAACGTACATTCCTTCACCAATATATGTTCGCGGCATTGTCCATTTCCGCGGTAACCCTTGCACTCACCTCCTGCACGCCTGAAATGGCTATTGACGATCACGGTCTGGAAGAAGCGCTTACACCAACTTTCAGTGTCACCCCCGTGCAGGGCAAAACAAATACCTATGTGATCCGCAACACCACCGCTGGTTCCATCACCCAGCGTTGGGATATCGACAATGGCGCAGGTTTCGTAAGCGGGAAAACAAGCGATACCGTTTTTTACCCGGATGCCGGGACTTACAACCTGAAAATGCAGGCGATGGGGAAGGGGGGCACCTACTATGATGCCGCACCCGCTTCCCTCAACGTGGCCACTTCCGACCCTGTAGCTGGTAACCTTGTTATGGGCGGAAAATTCAATGCCGGTGATGAAAGCAAATGGACCAAGTCCATCATCACTGCCGGTGTGGACTTTGCCATGGCGAACGGAAAGATGACTGCTACCGGTGGCGGTTGGGGCCACGCAGCCATTTACCAGCCCATCCAGGTGGTAGCGAACCAGAAGTATAAATTCGGCATGATCGTTTCCGGAAGCGGTGCCACCGATGTTTGGTTCGAAGTGTATTTCGGAACCACCGCACCCGTTCCCGGAGCGGACTACAGCTCCGGCGGCAACAAATTCGCCCTGAATACCTGGGCAGGTTGCGGCAATACTGTTTTCAACGGAAACCTCGCCACACTCGCCTGCGAAGGCGCACAGAAAGGCAAGAACGGAGAAATCAGTTTCACTACCGGCGGAACCGTTTACCTCTTCATCAAAACAGGCGGCGCCAACCTCGGAACCAGCGGTATCTCTATCGATAACGTTGAACTAAGAAGAATGTAACCAACAAAGGATCGGCGCATTGAACAGGTGTAAAGCCTCCCCAAATGCACCGATCCCTTGCACCTCAACCGACAACGTTGTGTCGTGGCGTTGCGTCGTTGCGTCGTTGCGAGAAAAAATATCCGCTTTCTGTAAATATAAAATCTCACGCTACGACGCCACGACGCAACGTGAGGCAGCGTGAAAAAAACAAACAAAATGAAACACCTCCTCCACGCCACCATCTTCCTCCTCCTCGCCGGTTGCTCCAGCAAAAGCAAAGTAACCCAGGGCGTTACCATCATCGGCGGCGCTCCCGTTGATAAAGGCTGGACATTTGAGGCCAATCCCTCCTGGTCCGATGAATTCGATTATACCGGTCTGCCCGATGCCACAAAATGGGACTATGATATAGGCGGCTCGGGGTGGGGAAACAATGAACTGCAGTATTACACCAATACCATCAACAACGCGAAGGTAGCCGATGGGAAACTCACCATCACGGCACGTAAAGAAGTCATGGGCGGCAGAGAATATACCTCCGCCCGTCTGGTGACCCGCAAAAAAGGAGATTTCCTCTACGGCCGTTTTGAAATAAAGGCCAAACTGCCCGCGGGCAAAGGAACCTGGCCCGCCATCTGGATGCTGCCCACCGATTATGTTTACGGCGGATGGCCCAAATCCGGGGAAATAGACATCATGGAGCATGTGGGCTATGACCTTCACAAAGTGCACATCAGTACCCACACCGAAGCATACAATTTTAAGATCAATACCCAGAAGTCTGCCTCCCGTATGGTGGAAACCGCCACCACTGATTTTCATGTGTACCGTGTGGACTGGACGCCTTATGCCGTGCGCGGATACATCGACAACCAGTTCCTGTTTCAACACGTGAACGAAGGCAAAGGACACGCCACCTGGCCCTTCGACCAGAAATTCCACCTGCTGCTGAACATCGCTTTCGGTGGCGATTGGGGCGGTGCACAGGGGATAGACCCCAGCGTATTGCCCGTGAACATGGAAGTGGATTATGTACGTGTTTACAAAATGATCGACAAATAAAACTTACACATGCAGCGGAAACCTTCTTTATACCTTATAGCGTCACTGTGCGTCGCTTTTGCACTGTCGGCGGCCTGTTCGGGCGGTTGCAGCAAAAAAACAGGTGCTACGGGTGGCACAACGCCAACACCCAATCCACCTCCGGTACCCGTTCGGTCAGATGTGGCGTTTTATCTTACTAAAAAAGATCAGTCGGTGCTGTTCGCAAAGCAGAACCAGGCTTTATTGTTTGCCAATGCTTCCAATAGTAACGCTACCATTGAGGTGGATACCACGCAGCAGTTTCAATCCATTGATGGCTTCGGTTATACTTTAACAGGAGGAAGTGCCACGCTGATCAATGCGCTTCCTGCTGCGCAGAAGGATAATCTGCTCAAGGAACTTTTCGCCTGGGACAGTACGCATATCGGCGTAAGCTACCTTCGCGTGAGCATTGGCGCATCGGACCTGAGCGCAGCGCCTTTCACTTACAATGATCTGCCCGCAGGGCAAACCGATGTGGACCAAGCCAAATTCAGTATCGATCCTGAAAGGACCGATCTGATTCCCATTTTGAAAAAGATCACCGCGTTGTTTCCGTCCATCAAAATTCTGGGATCACCCTGGAGCGCACCCACCTGGATGAAAACGAACAACGCTTTTGTGGGCGGGAGTCTGAAGCCGGAATATTATGCCGCTTACGCGAAATACTTCGTGAAATACATTCAGGCGATGAAGGCCGAAGGCATTACCATAGATGCCATTACGCCACAGAATGAACCGCTTCATGGCGGGAACAATCCCAGCATGGTGATGCAGGCTTCGGAACAGGCCGATTTCATTAAGAACCACCTGGGGCCGGCTTTCAGGAATGCAGGGCTTTCCACTAAAATCATCGTTTACGACCATAATGCGGATCGCCCGGATTATCCGTTGGCCATTCTCAATGATCCGGAAGCGAAGCAGTATGTGGACGGTTCCGCTTTTCATTTGTATGGCGGTCCTATTTCAGCCCTTACGCAGGTGCGGAACGCGCATCCCGACAAAGCCGTTTATTTCACGGAACAATGGGTGGGCGGGCCCGGTAATTTCGGGAACGACCTGCAATGGCATATTGAGAACCTTATCATCGGAGCCACGAGAAACTGGAGCAGGAACGTGCTGGAATGGAACCTGGCCGCCGATCCCAATTACCGTCCTTTTACAAACGGGGGCTGCAGCAGTTGCCTTGGGGCATTAACGATTGGAGGGAATACGGTGAGCAGGAACGTGGCCTATTACATTATCGCACACGCTTCCAAATTCGTGCGTCCGGGTTCAGTACGGATCGCTTCCAATCATGCGGGTGCATTGCTGAATGTGGCTTTCAAAAATCCTGATGGGAAGAAAGTGCTTATTGTCCTGAACAAAGCGAATACTGCAGAAACCTTCAATATAAAATTCAACGAAAAAATTGTTACCGTCACGCTCGACAGCGGGGCCGTGGGCACCTTTGTGTGGTAACGGAAAACACCAACCAATGACCAGGAACTTTTTTTTACCCGCAGCCTTACTGGCCGGAACGGCATTGTTTGCCCAGCAAAAGAATTCGGGACCACAGGCAACGGTGTTCACTACCGCAAAAAATACAACTATGCGGTTACAGCAAACAGCATCGTTGAAATTCACTCCCATGCCACAGCCGCTGGAAACACAACCCTGTGTGTTTGTGTCCGGTAACAGGCATTTCCAGGAGATCACCGGTATCGGAGCTGCGCTTACCGACGCTTCAGCGGAAACCTTCGCCAAACTCCCTGCCAAGGTACAACAGGAATTACTCACTGCCTATTTCGATCCAGTAAAAGGTATTGGCTACACATTGGCGCGAACGAACATCAACAGTTGCGATTTCTCCAGCGGATCTTACACTTATGTAACCGACAATGATGTTGCGCTGAAAAGTTTTAATGTGCAACACGATGAAGCCTACAAGATACCGTTCATTAAAAAAGCAATGAACGTAGCGGGGAAACTGGACCTCTATGTAAGCCCCTGGAGCCCGCCCGCATGGATGAAAACCAACAACAGCATGTTGCAGGGTGGAAAACTGAAAGCTGAATTCAGGCAAACATGGGCGGATTATTATGTGAAGTTCATCCATGCCTACGAACAGAAAGGGATACCCGTTTGGGGACTCACGGTGCAGAACGAACCCATGGCGAAACAACGCTGGGAATCCTGTATCTATTCGGCCGAAGAAGAGCGCGATTTCGTAAAGGAATACCTCGGTCCCACGCTGGTGAAAGCGGGTATGAAAGACAAAAAACTCATCGCCTGGGACCACAACCGCGACCTGATCTACCAACGCGCGAACACCTTATTGTCCGATCATGGAGCCGCACGCTACATCTGGGGCATCGGCTTCCACTGGTATGAAACCTGGACCGGCGGTAATATGCAGTTCAATAACCTGAAACAGGTGGCCGAATCCTTCCCCGACAAAAAGCTCGTATTCACCGAAGGCTGTATAGAAAAGTTCGACCTGGCACGCATCACCGACTGGAGCCTGGGAGAGCGGTACGGCACCTCCATGGTGAACGATTTCAACAATGGTACCGTCGCCTGGACCGATTGGAACATTCTTCTTGATGAACGCGGAGGTCCCAATCATGTAGGGAATTTTTGTTTCGCGCCCATCCACGCCGACACAAAAAGCGGGAAGCTGCTTTATACGAATTCGTATTACTACCTCGGGCATTTTTCAAAATTCGTGAAACCCGGCGCAAGGCGCATTATCAGTTCATCCAGCCGCGAACAACTGCAAACAACGGCGTTCCGGAATCCCGATGGAAGTATAGTTGTGGTGGTACTGAATACTACTGAACTGGAAATACCATATCACGTATGGATGAACGGAACTGCCGCGCCTTCCACCAGTTTACCGCACAGCATCGCGACCATCGTAATAAAATGATTATGCCCGTTGCATAGGCTCATGCCAGGAAAATAATTATCCTCAACAAGAAACACTTCAACCGTTCCTGCGAGGCACGAAGCAGGCGTCCTTGCTACTGCGAGGCTGCGAGGCATGAAGCAGGAAGCAATGCGTGAAAGAAAATCTCTCGCAATTGCATCATACTTCTTAACGCGGTTACCCTTAGTTACACCGCTTGTTTAACGCGTTCAATCAGCTACGCGGGCACGGTTCAACGAAATTTCTTAAGTAAAATTCTGGTGATGGTTTTGTTCCAATTAAATTTTAACTTTATTGAAACATAAAAATCAAACCATGAAACCCCGTCTGCTAAAATTAATCTGCCTGGCATTTTCAGTTTCGTTGCTTTTTACCTCCTGCGCCAAAGATGGTGAGCAGGGCCCTCAGGGTGAGCAAGGTGAACAAGGGCCCGCTGGTCCTGCTGGTCCTACAGGAGCTACTGGTCCTGCTGGTACAGCCAATGTGATTTATTCCGGATGGTTGAATGCCACGTATGATGAGGATGACTTCGTAGCCGTGCTTGCCGCGCCAAAACTCACCAAAGATATTCTGGACAAAGGCGAAATAAAAGTATACTGGAACCTGGGCGACGCCAACGACCCATTTATTGTGTCGCTCCCTGCAAGAGTGTCCCCTTTGCTGCTTTTTTCTGAAGAAACATTGGAAGATATTTTCGGTACGGACCCCGCGCCTACTATCCAGGTGGATGCCTACTTCTCCACGGGTGAAATTGTGCTGGCCTCCAATTATGGCCCACTCATTAATAGTTCTGGCGGAGTCGCTCAATACCGCTACGTACTTATTCCCGGCGGCACACAGGCACGTACAGCCGAAGGAAAGTCCATCGACTGGAACGACTACAAGCAGGTAAAGGCTTACCTGGGGTTGAAAGACTAATTTTAGATCAACATTTATTTCATATTTACGGCAGGAGTGCGGGAAGTATCCCGGCGCTCCTGCTCGTTTGTTTAATCAAACTATATTCTTATGAGGAACAACAGGGCCGGGCGATGGAAACGATCGCTGGTGGTTAGGTGCTTATCATTCATGCTGCTTGCCAGCCTTGCGGAAACTGCACATGCCACGCCTTTTCAAACAATTGATACGGCAGGAAACCTGAAGGGGCGTGTAACTGGCGCGGAAGAAAACGCACCACTCGCGCAGGTAAGCGTGCAGAACCTGGTAACGGGAAAAGGTGTGTTCACCAGCGCTGCGGGGGATTTTTCCATCAGCGCGAGTCCCGGCGACAGTATCGCCTTCTCTTACATCGGAAAAGCCCGTGAAGTGCTGGTGTACCGGAGTCAGAAGTTTCTGGCCGTTACCCTAATGAACGAATCGGAGAAAGCGCTTTCTGAAGTTATCGTGACGGGTTTTCAGAACGTGGATAAGAAAAAGTTCACCGGATCATCGGTAAAACTGAAGATGGATGAAATGAAGCTGGAGGGGGTAGCCGACGTGAGCCGTATGCTGGAAGGACGCGCAGCCGGGGTTTCCGTTCAGAATGTTTCCGGAACATTTGGCAGCGCACCCAAACTCCGCATCCGTGGGGCCACTTCCATCAATGGTGAAAATAAACCCCTGTGGGTGGTGGATGGCGTGGTGCTGGAAGACCTGGTGAACATCTCCAATGATCAGCTTTCCAGTGGAGACCCTACCACTTTGCTGGGTTCCTCCGTCGCGGGGATTAACGTGAACGACATCGAAACCTTTGACATCCTTAAAGATGCCGCAGCCACCGCGCTGTATGGCGCAAGGGCCATGAACGGGGTAGTGGTGATCACCACCAAAAAAGGGAAGGCCGGTAAGCTGAACGTGAACTATACCGGCAATTACAGCATGCAGTTAAAACCGGTTTACGGCGACTACAACATCATGAACTCCGCAGAACAGATGTCTGTATGGGGAGAACTGGAAAGAAAAGGGTTGCTCACGCCCAGCTTGCTAAGCCAGGCGAATTACGGCGTATACGGGAAAATGTTCGACCTGGTAAATGCCGACCCCAATGGTAATTTCGGCCTGGCCAATACACCGGAAGCAAGGAAGGCGTTCCTGTTGCGTTATGCACGCGCCAATACCGATTGGTACGACCTGCTTTTCCGGAATTCCTTTATCCAGGAACATGCCATCAGCATCTCTTCCGGCTCCGAAAAATCACAATCTTTCTTCTCTACCAGTTTTTATAACGACAACGGATGGACGCTGGCGGATAACGTAAAACGTTACACGCTGAATTTCAGAAACAATTACAATTTCTCCAAAAACCTGAGTGGCGGGTTCCTCACAACGGCATCTTACAGGCAGCAAAGGGCGCCGGGATCACTTTCCCGTACCTCAAACCCGGTTTCAGGTTCCTTCGACCGTGATTTTGACATCAATCCGTTCAGTTTCGCCCTCAATTCAAGCCGCGCCATCACTGCTTATGATGAGAACGGCAACAGGGAGTACTTCAGAAGAAACTTCGCGCCATTCAATATTTTGGAGGAGCTGGAAGAAAACAGGATGCTGATCAACCTGATCGACCTGAAACTCCAGGGCGATCTCTCCTACAAACTTAACCGGCACCTCAAATATGATTTTATCGGATCCATGCGCTATGTGCGTTCCACCAGGGAGCATGAGATTACGGAACGCGCCAATATGGCCAACGCTTACCGCGCGGCTGGCACCTCCACCATACAGGAAAACAATAAGTTCCTGTACCGCGATCCCGATGATCCCGAAGCGCAACCGGAAATCGTTCTGCCTTATGGCGGGTTCTACAACAGGACGGAAAACCAACTCCTGAGTTTCGACATCAGAAACACCGTTTCCTACAACCAGACCTTCAATGGCGTGCACGCGGTTACCGCGCTGGCGGGCCAGCAGGTGCGTCTTGCCGACAGGCAGAACTTCTCCAATACCGGTTACGGCTATCAGTATGAAAATGGGGGCATACCATTTACTGATCCCAGAATATTAAAACAAACCATCGAAGCCAGTTTTCCTTACTATGAAATGTCGAAGACCTTCGACCGCTTTGTAGGTTTTTACGGAAACGTGGATTATATGTACGACAGAAGGTACAGTGTTTCACTCGTGGGCCGGTACGATGGTTCCAACCAGCTCGGTGCGGCCCGTCAGTCGCGCTGGCTGCCTACCGGAACCGTGAGCGCCGCGTGGAACGTGGATGAAGAAGAATTTTTCAGCAACCTTACCATGTTCGATTACCTGAAACTGCGCGGCAGCTACGGACTCACCGCCTCCATGGGGCCCGCCACCAACTCGAATATGGTACTCCGCACCGTGAGTTCCAACAGGCCTTATACTACAGAACGGGAAAATGTTATCCAACTGATCTTCCTCGAAAACTCAGAACTCACCTGGGAGAAAAACCACCAGTTGAGTCTCGGTGTGGACCTGGGCATGTTCAACAACAGGCTCACACTTACCGCTGAACCCTGGTTCAGGAAGAGCTTCGACCTGATCGGCGCGTTCAAAACAAGCGGCATCGGCGGTGAAGCCATTAAACTCGCCAACTATGCGGACATGAAAGCAAACGGTGTGGATGTTGTGCTGGGTGGACAGGTATTGAAAACCAAAAACTTCTCCTGGAGATCAACCCTCACCTTCGGATACAGCACCACCGAAATCACCAACATCAAAAATGATCCGTTGATTTTTGACCTCGTGAAACCTGAAGGGGGAAACCTGGAAGGATATCCCGTAAACGGATTGTTTTCGATCGATTACATCAAGCTGGTGCGTGAAAACGGAACACCCGTATTTACGGATGAAAACGGTGGGCAGGGACAAGCCGTTTACCTTCAGGCCAACGCCAACGACAGTTTCCTGGTTTACCACGGACAAGTGGACCCCAAATTTACTGGAGGGTTCAACAACACATTCAACTACAAAGGATTTTCACTTAATGTATTCCTTACTTACCAGGCAGGGAACTTTATCAGGTTGTATCCCTCTTTCAGGAACGGGTATACCGATTACGACGCGATGCCGAGAGAGTTACTTGATCGTTGGTCTGACCTGGGCGAAGCCACAGTACCAGGCGCCGTGCCAGCCATCATTGATCGGGTAACGGCGGCCCAACTTGCAGGTACTTACGCTTACAACAACTACAATTATTCCAGTGAACGGGTGGCTAAGGGCGACTTCGTTCGCCTGAAGTCCGTTTCCTTATCCTACGCGGTTCCTCAGAAAAAACTGGAGCGGCTTGGCTTTGGAAAGTCGCTTTCCTTCACCGTGGCCGCCATCAACCCCTGGTTGATTTACGCGGATAAAAAACTGGAAGGGCAGGATCCTGAATTTTTTAACACCGGAGGGGTGGCGCAGCCCATTCAAAAGCAGTTTACGTTTTCATTGAAAGCCGGTTTGTAAATCAAAGTTATTATGAAGAAGCACTTAATACAATACATGGCCCTGGTGATGGCGATCGCTTCGCTGGGCTGTAACAAATACCTCGAAAAAGAGCCGGACAACAGGACCCAGTTGAATTCCCCCGAAAAGGTGTCTCAATTGCTCGCCTCCGCTTATCCCGCGGCCAACTACATGGCTTTCGCCGAAGGAAGCACGGACAATGTGGGCGACAGGGGCGCCGGTTCCGCCGATAATACCGCCATGGACCCATTCATGTTCAGGGATGTAAGAAGCAACAACCAGGACTCTCCCGAATTTTACTGGGGCGCCTGCTATAAGGCCATCGCATCGGCCAATATCGCGTTGGAAGCCATCGCCAAAGCACCCGATCAGCAAAGGTACGCCGCGCAAAAAGGAGAGGCCCTCGTGGCCAGGGCTTACGCGCATTTTATGCTGGCCACCTTTTTCTCTAAAGTGTACGATGAAACCACGGCCGCTTCTGATCCCGGTATTCCTTACGTAACCGAAGTGGAAGATGTGGTGGTGAAGCAATATGAAAGAAGAACCGTGGCGTATGTGTACGAGCAAATCGAAAAGGACCTGCTGGCGGGGCTTCCGCTGATCAGGGATGATGTGTACACCGTTCCCGCCTATCACTTTACCCGCAAAGCCGCGAACGCATTCGCGGCAAGGTATTACCTCTTCCGCAAGAACTGGGATAAAGTGATTGAGCATACCAACGATATGTTCGCCACCACCGACGTGGCGGGGTTACTTCGTCCCTGGAACACGGAATACCTTACCATGACCAGGCTTGAATTGTTCGCGGATTATACAAGGGCCACCAGGTCGTCGAACCTGCTTTTGTGTGAAACGGCTTCCTGGTACTTCAGGCAATACGCGATTGGAAGGTATGCCTACGACGCCACTATTTTCAGGCAGATAGGCATCAATGTTCCCGTTTTAAGCGCTTTCGGCCGGGCCCAATGGGCTTTCGCCTACCAGAGTTACGGAGGCGATAACACGGTATATATCCCCAAACTCAACGAGTATTTCGTGCGGGTATCCGTTAACGCTGAAATCGGAACAGGCTATATCATGGCGCCATTGTTTACGGTGGAAGAGGCGCTCTTCAACAGGGCCGAAGCCATGTTGTACAAAAACAATACGGCAGGGGCAGTTGCGCTGCTGAACCAATACCTGAGTACAAGGATTTACAACTATAATCCCGCTGATCCTATTCACAGACTCACGGAAAGTAAGGCTACCACCATTTACGGCGGATCGCCGGCCAGCGCTTTGCTGAATACGGTACTGGACCTCAAAAGAGCCGAATTTATCCACGAAGGTATCCGCTGGTTCGATATCCTGCGTTACAACATCCCGGTGGAACATACCGCGTTGAACGGAGAAGTATATACGCTGGAGGCGGACGATAAGCGGAGGGTGTTTCAGATTCCTGAATCCGCCACACTTTCCGGCGTAGAACTGAACCCACGTTAAACTGATTAAATGCTTTGAAATGATAAAAAGAATCTGCTATACATTATTTGCTTCGGCCATACTGCTGTCGTGCAAAAAAGATGAACTGGGCGAAGTAGGGGAAATTCCCGGCCTGGGCGGCGATACCTGGGCCCCTACTGCCATCGATGCCTGGATTTCCGACAGCCTCACCAAACCGTTTAACATCAGCGTAAAATACAAGTGGGATCCTCATGAGGTGTCGGATCAGTATATCCTGCGCGATTTTGTTCCGCCCAAAGAGGAAGTGGTTACGCCATTGCTTTCTTCCATTAAAAAAGTATGGGCCGATCCCTATATCGCTGAATCCGATTCCGCTTTCTTTAAACAACACTGTCCGAAGTTTTTCACGTTATACGGCAGCGCTATTTACAATACCAGCAACGGCACGAAAGTACTGGGCATCGCGGAAGGAGGCCGGAAAATCAACCTGTTGGAAGTGAATACTTTTAAGACCACGCAAATGGCCGGTTACAAGGCGTCTGATTCCATGCAGGTGAAAATGGCTTTCCATACCGTGCACCACGAAGCCGCCCATATTCTTCACCAGACCGTCATGTATCCGCCCGATTACAAACGCATCAGCGTAGGGATGTACACCACCAACTGGGTGAACGATACCGATGAAAGCGCCCGCCAGGATGGATTTATCACCGCCTATTCCAAACAGGACCCCAATGAGGATTTCGTTGAAATGATCTCCATGATGCTTACGGAAGGAAAAACCGGGTTCGACGCCCTGGTGAACGGTATCACGGGCACAAGCGTAAATGGAACCACCGCAGAAGAGGCGAAAAGCAAGCTCCGGCAGAAAGAAGCCATTGTGGTGAACTACTTCAAAACGGTATGGAACATTGATTTCTACAGTTTGCAACAAAGGGTTCGGTCGGCAACGGCATCTTACATCTACTAATGAATGGACTTTAACAAGAAACAACATTTTATGAAAAAAATATTCGTATTCCTGGCGTTCGCAGTGTGGGTGTTGTCCGGCTGTAAAAAAGAGAACGACAGGGCGTTTGAACAAACGCCGGAGGAGCGGGTGCTGGCAACGCTCAACAGTTTCCAAAAACAGTTGCAGGAAGCGCAGTTCGGGTGGAAAGCGGTGTTGCGCACCGATAGTGGAAAAGGTGCCGCTTATGGCTTCTATTTCCGTTTCAACGATGAAAACCGGGTGGAAATGTTTTCCGATTTCAGCGGCGAAACAGCCACCGTTCCCAAAGAAAGCAGCTACCGCCTGAAAGCGCTGCAGCAGGTTAGTTTGCTCTTTGATACCTACTCCTACATCCACCTGCTTGCTGATCCCGATCCCGATGTGGCGGGTGGTGAACTCGGCGCGGGTTTCGGTGTGGATTTCGAGTTTTTCATGGACAAAGAACTGTCCTCCACCGATAGCATTAAACTCGTGGGAAGGAAGAAAGGTAGTGAAGGCTGGCTGGTAAGAGCCACGCAGGCTGAAATGAACGCCTACTACGGAGGTGACCTCGGTGATGCCATCGCCTTTGAAAACATCAACAGTTACGCGAACTATTTTAAGCGCGTTACGATCGATGGTGTGGAATACGATGTTAAAGTGAACGGAAGAACCATTACGTTGACCTGGCTGGAAGGCGGCGTTGAAAAAACGTTCACCACCGGGTATTATTACACCGTAAACGGACTTGTTTTTACAACACCGTTCACCAATGGCGCCACTTCTTTTCAGGGTCTTGGTCAAATTACCTGGGATCCGGCCACGCCATTACTCACGTTCCGCCCAACAGGTAGTTCCAGCACGGTAAGTGTAGTTGGTAGTGGGCGCCCTTTGTTGCCCGATCCTACCGCCTGGGCAAGGTTCCGGCAAATGGCCATTGATGAAGATACTTATTGGGCTACCGTGGAAGGCTTCCGCATCAACGGGGTAACGGATGCTTACAACATTCAGAACCTTACTTCATTAGGGTTGCCTTACTATTATACGATTTTTTTCCCCGGTTATACCACTACATACGATCTGTTCGCGCCACTCTTTCTGAATACCGCCACCAACTCAGTGGCGCTGCATTATGGCGCGGCATTCAACAGAACCGCCACTGTAGCGGCCGACGGAAGGGCACGATGGAATTTACTGGGAACCCTTGGTACATTCCCTACTTCGGGCCCGTTCTATAATACTACCATACTTTCCGCGTCGGCAGGCGGCTATTATTTTGTGCAAACAGGTGAAAATACTTTCGATATGGTTAGCGCTTCCGATGGGAAAGCCTGGATTTCCTGGGAACTGGTATTATAAAGTTCTAAATATTGTTGTGAAAGAGGGTGTATCAGCGCGATACACCCTCTTTTTATTCAGGATGCTGATAGAGGAAATTTCCACTACGCGAAGCTCATATACTTACCTTACTTATGAGCGGCTGCAATTGCTTTTCAACGGGCTGTCTGAAAGGTATACCCGTAGCGTCGTAGCGTCGTGTCGAGAGATTATTTTTTTCTCGCTACGACGCTACGACGCAACGCTATTTCGAAACGCTGGTGAGCTCAAAAGTGTAGGTGCCCGCAGAAAGATGAAACGTGGTTCCGTTTGGTTGCGGCGCAGCTCCCTTGGTGGTTTTCATGTTCATGCCTGCGGGCAATCGTAAAGCGGCCGTACTATTAAATGGGATTTCTACGTTGTAGATGATCTTATTTTTTTCTTTTTTCCAGGAAGAAACGATTTCACCATAAGGCCCGCAGTGGCTTGCTTCAAAACTTTCCAATCCGTCCACGAAATGGGGTTGCAGCAATACGTTTTTAAAACCGGGCTGTGCAGGATCGGGCTTGATGCCACCCGGTCCTTTGTATAACCATGCGCCTATTTCTCCGAACATGATATGGTTCAGCGAAATGTCTGACTTCGCGTTGATGTCCCAGTTTTCATACAGCGTGGTGGCCCCGTTTTTCACCCACCAGCCCCAGGAAGGATAGGTTTCCCTGGCAGCGAGTTGGTAAGCGGTATTGGCGTAACCGTTCTCGCTGAGTGCGTTCAGGATGGCTTTTGCGCCAAGGATACCCACATCGAGGGCGTACCCGTCGGCAGCCACGCGTTGGTGCAGGTTGGCCGCTACTTTGGCGCGGAGCGCATCGGGAACGATGCCCCAGCAGAGTGGTGCGCTCAATTCGGTTTGTAATCCGCTGCCGTAAATGCCTTTGGCGGTATCCAGGTATTTGGTGTTGATGGCGTTCCTTATTTTTTGTGCAAGTGTTTCGTACTTCGTGTGATCGTTGAGGTTACCTAATAGCTTTGCGGTTTCTGAAAGAATGGTCGCGTCCACAAAATAGTAGATCGAAGACGTGAGTTCCTTGGGAGAAACGGATTTTACGGGCACCCAGTCGCCCAGTCCCCAGTCGGTGAGTCCGGACGGACTGATCTCATTGATATAGTCCACATATTTTTTCATGTTGGGGTAGCTGTCTCTCAGCGGTTGGGCATCTCCGTAAAAAAGGTACAGGTTCCAGGGGATGATGGCGATGGTGCTGGTCCAGTCGGGACCGTTTCCCCAATCGTACCCCCATCCGCCCCAGGTAGGGATGATGGAAGGAAGCACGCCGTTGGGCTGCTGTTCATCGCGGTGGTCGGCCATCCATTTTTCATAGATGGTAAAGGCGTCGTAGCTGTACAGTCCGGTTTCTACAGCAATATGCGCGTCGCCGGTCCAGCCATTCTTTTCCCGTTGCGGACAATCAGTCGGGTAACCGAAAAGATTGGATAGATAAGCGTTATTGGTGGCTTCCCAGATTTTATTAAGTGTTGGATTGGAGGAACGGATATGACCGATGGAAGGAACATCACTGTGCATGAAATGTCCGGTGAGGCTTTCTTTGGAAAGGGTTACAGGTTGTGAACTCTGTACTTCCACATATTGAAATCCTTTGTAGTTGAAGCGGGGTTTAAAATATGCTTCACCATTGCCAGGGAGGATGAAGATGTCGGTCTGGAAAGGGTCATCGTTTCCTTTAGGCCTGTAATGCACATCAATATTGGACAGATCGACCCTGCCGTTTGGAAGCAGCCTTTCGCCGTGTTTCATCCTGATAATCGTTCCTGCTGGTCCTTTTACCCTGATGCTGCTTACGCCGGAGATATTTCTTCCCAGGTTGAACACGGCAATGGAGTCGTTGATGCGGTTCATGGAGATGGCAGGGATTTCTTCCACATCGCGGATGGGGTGTAAAGTTTGTGCGGTGATTTGTGTGGAAGGAGCTTTGGATGGAATTGCGTTTCGCCAGTGCGTGTCATTGAAGGAAGGGGTGTTCCATCCTTTTTGTTCAAGGCGCGCGTCATAATGTTCAGCGGTATAAATACTGTTGAAGGTAATGGGGCCCGTGGTTGTTTTCCATGAGGTGTCGGTGGCGATGGTCTCCACACTGCAGTCCGCATATTGAATGCGCAGGTTCAGGAGAAACGAGGGCCTTGCGCGCCAGCCGGCTTTGTGGAAGTTCCAGACGGCCGTGCTCTGATGGTTGTACCAGCCGTTGCCGAGTATGAGGCCGATGCTGTTGTTGCCCTGCTTCAATTGTTGGGTGACATCGAAGGTGACATAAAGGTTCCGCTTATCAAAGCGGGTGTACATCGGATCGAGCCGGTGATTGCCCGTTTTTTCACCGTTCAGCGAGAGTTCAAATAACCCCGCCGCCGCGATATAAACACGGGCCGAGCGTATTTTTTTGCTGCGTTGAAATGATTTGCGGAAATAAGGCGCGGTTTTGAAGTGCATATCCTGCCCATCAGATATCCATGCGCCCTGCCAGTTTTTTCCTTCCATCATACCCGTTTCAAAATAAGTGATGGGGGAGGAAACAGGACTTTTTCCGGTATCGGTCCATACTTCTACTTTCCAATAGTAACGCGTAAATGGCCCGAGTTTTTTTCCCTGGTAATTGACCAGTGTTTGCGCTGATGCGATTTTTCCTGTGTTCCAGTTGCTGGCTGAACCCTTTGCCAGTTTTGCCGAATCGGTATCCACCATGATCCTGTAATGGCTTTGTTCCTTTCCGGCCGTCTTTACCTCCCATTGCAGGCGGGGCTGCGCCGCATCGATACCGATCGGGTGGGGCAGGTGCTCGCACCGGAGCGTGAACAGGGAAGTTTGTTGCGCCGGCAGTGTGGAGGAGGCCAAAAGCAGGAAAAACAGCAATATATTTTTCTTCATACCATAGTTCTTGTTCAGCCTCAAGTTAAGCGAATGAAGGTGTTCATGGTCCTGCATTTGCATTCCATTTAAAATTCCGGATGGGAGGATAGGATTTTGGGCAGTGCGACCCCGTAGTAAAATGCTACACAAAATCACCAAATTGTGTGTCGTTTTTCCCTGAAACCCATCCTACCTTTACATATCCCCCAACAAAGCCGGTAGAACGGTTTTTGAAAGTTCATTCTTAAAATCAACAGATATGGCAAAGAAGAAAGTGGTGATTGTGGGTGGTGGTTTTGCAGGGCTTAATCTCGCTAAAAAACTGACGGATAACCCGTATTTTGACGTACTGCTGGTAGATAAGAACAACTACCATTTCTTTCCCCCGCTCATTTACCAGGTTGCCACAGCCTTTATTGAGCCTTCCAATATCAGTTATCCGTTCCGGAGGATGTTCCAGCACAAGAACAACCTGCGTTTCCACCTGGGTGGCCTGCTGAGGGTGGACACCGCCGGGAATTATATTGAAACGGAAACGGGCAATATCTCTTACGATTACCTGGTGCTGGCCCTTGGTACGGAAAGCAATTATTTCGGGATGGAGAATGTGCAGAAAGGGGCATTGCCGATGAAAACCATTGATGATGCGCTCCATCTGCGCAACTGTCTGCTGCTCAATATCGAAAAAGCAACACGCATCAGCGATCTGAAAGAACGGGAGAAAGCGCTCAATGTGGTGATCGCCGGGGGAGGCCCTACCGGGGTGGAACTGGCGGGCATGCTCGCGGAAATGGGCAGGAACGTGGGCGCCAAAGATTACCCGGAAATCCGTGGCGTACATTCTAATATCTACCTGGTGGATGCCGGAAAGGCGCTGCTGGGACCCATGAGTAAAAAATCGCAGGAAGAAGCCTATAAAGTATTGCAGGAGCTGGGGGTGAATATTATCCTGAACACCCCGGTAAAAGATTATGCCAACGGAGAAGTGATACTGGCCGACGGGCGCACCATTCCCACGCCCACGCTCATCTGGGCCTCAGGAGTGATCGCCAGGGAAGTGCCCGGTTTGCCCGCGGAAAATATTGGCCGGGGACGGAGGGTTTTGGTGGACGAACTGAACCGGGTGAAAGGCACGCAAAATGTCTTCGCCCTGGGAGATTTGTGTTTTCAAACTTCCGATCCCGCTTTCCCTAACGGACACCCGCAACTGGCACAGGTAGCCATCCAGCAGGGCGTTCTGCTTGCAAAGAACCTCACCATCATGGAGAAAGGCGGGCAGCCCAAACCATTCACCTACAACGATAAAGGCAGTATGGCCATTATCTCTAAGTTCAAAGCAGTGGTGGACCTGCCGAAAGCCTTCTTTAAAGGCATCTTCGCCTGGTTCGTATGGCTGTTCATTCACATCATTCCCATTGCCGGTTATCGCAATAAAGCAAAACTGGCCTACAACTGGTTCTGGTCGTTTATTACAAATGACCCGACGCTCAGGCTGATCATACGTCCGCGGAAGCCGTAGCCGGTGCGTGAAAGCAACTGAGTTCCGTCTGTGATTCGTTCAGCAGGTCAGTATATCGCATAGACGCGGAAGCGGAGGTGATAGCAACAATAGTGATGCTTACCGTACGCATAGATGTTTCGCGTTCCATCCGGATGGCGTAAGCCGCATCGGCACCCATGCCTCCGGTAAGATGGAATTGGCGCAGCGCATCCGCGGAAGTAGCAGGATGCTGTGCGAGCCAGGCATTGAACCAGCTTCTCCGCTCCGATGCCATCGTTTCATCATAGAGTGTGGCCGATGACCAGATGTGCGCGGTTGCCGCATCCAGTTCACGGATATGCCGGACCTTTTCATCCCACCTGCATTCAAATAAGGTATTGTTTCCATACAACACAATGGTAAAGGGCTCCACACCTGCAAGGGGGAGGTTACGGAATGCCATTACAGGGTCGTCATGCAGCAATATGGCAGGGAGGATGGTGCCCCGGCTCCGGGAATAGGGGGGGCGGTATTCGTGTTTAATGAACGCGCCGTTCAGCAATATACCCGTGTGGCCGTTCTCACCCATCGCGATCCAGGTGCCTCCGCCTTTTGGATCCCTGGGATAAAGCAATCGTTTGCCGGGTGCACCATACCATTGCGGTGATAAAGCGGGCGTTCTCCCCGTGTTTTCATCCCTGCTTGAACCCAGTAAAACACCGTTATCTCCCGGAACAAAAGTTACTGTGCACATTGCTCCCGGTATTTTAGAGTTGATGAGGCCACGCCGAAAGAAGAGGGCAATTCAATGGGTGCGACTTCCTGCACCCCTGTTCTGATCTGCGCCATGTGGTGAATGGCGTGTTCAATATTGTAGATCAGTTCCCGGAAATAATTGGTCTGGATCACCGTATGTTCCTGGCTGTCGGGATGATAGCGCACCTCCAGTTGTATGGCTTTGTCTTGTGAAGGCAGGCTGGCCTCGATTTTCCCGAGGGTGTCTTTTGCCGTTTGAATACAGGTTTCCAGCAGGAGATCACGTTTCCTGTTCTCATAGTTCACGGTGCCGGAAAGGTATCCTTCCGCCAGGCACTGCATCATTTCAATGATATGCCTGGTGTGCTGCCCGATGGAAGCGCCCATTAAGGTGTGACAGGCTTGTTTGTAATGATGGGCCGGCAAATGTTGTAAAAGATGATTGAGTTGGTGGAATACAATACCAAGGGCATGTTGAATACCGGTCATATAGAATAGAAGTTTTACACTGATTTGTTCTGACTAAATCTACGGAAAAAAAGCATCGCGGGATTGTTGTTTTTCACCAGCGCAAGCAAAGCGGTACAGGCGGACAATACCATACACGCATAGAAAAAAAGGAGTCCACCATCGTCCATGACGACTATTCCCAATACAGTAAAGTGCGCCAGCAAAGCGCCGCACATGAGACCCGAGCCCAGCAAGGCTCCCCAGGCGGTGAACCGGGGCCATAACAACAGGAGCGCGGCCAGCAATTCCAGTACACCGGTGAGCAGGCGTCCACCGGGTTCCATGCCCATGGTGGAAAAGATGTAAACCGATTCGGGCGCTGCGCTGAACTTGAAGTATAAAGTTTGCAGCAATACCACTGCGGGCAGTATGCGCAGTACCCAGAGGAGTTTGGTGTTCATTTTTTAAGGTGAATACGGCTGGTAGCAAAAAACCTTACAATGCGGTGTAAGGTTTTCTTCAACCGGGCGTATTCATTGCAAACATTTAAAAAGTTTCATGAAAAAGTTATCCAGTCTTGTTTTAGCCTTATTGTTCGGAACAGTTCTTTTTGCCCAGAATGATCCATCCGGGTTGCTGGTGAACGATGCCGCGCCAGACTTTGCGGCCAGCACCGGCGATGGACAAATATTGCAACTCAGCAGCGCGCTTAAAAAAGGGAAAGTAGTGCTTGTGTTCTACCGCGGCGAGTGGTGTCCGTATTGCAACCGGCAGTTGTCTGCCCTGCAGGACTCTTCAGCATTGATCCTGGAAAAAGGCGCCGCAATCTGGGCCATTACACCGGAAAAGCAGGAGAACATTACAAAAACCGTTTCCAAAACAAAGGCCGACTTCCCCATTCTCCACGACCAGGGACTGCAGATCATGCAGGCCTATAAAGTGGCTTTCCCGGTAGAACAAAAAACGATCGACCAGTACAAGAAATTTAAGATCGATCTCATGGAAGTGAATGGAGAGAATGGCGCCAACCTCCCGGTTCCCGCGGTGTACATCATTGATGAAAAAGGAAAAATTATTTACCGGTATTTCGATAAGGATTACCGGAAAAGACCCAGCGTGAAGGAAATACTCTCACACCTTTAACTCAGTTTTTTAACGCTTCTTCCCAGGTTTTTTTCACCTGCGGAGGAAGTGTTTCCATTGGTTGATTTTTTCCTGCAAGCCGCACGATGATCCCGTTCTGCACACTGAACTTCCTGCAAAGGTGACAGAGCAGCAGGTGCAGCCGTAACTTGGCCCGTTGGGAAAAACTCAGTTTCCCTTCTTCCAGCCTGGAGACATAATCGGTGGCCTCACTACACGTGAGCATCAGTCCGTTTTTTTCTTTCATTTCCATC
Organism: Parasegetibacter sp. NRK P23; assembly: GCF_023721715.1. NCBI lineage: Bacteria > Pseudomonadati > Bacteroidota > Chitinophagia > Chitinophagales > Chitinophagaceae > Parasegetibacter > Parasegetibacter sp. NRK P23. The sequence goes on along the minus strand of NZ_JAMDLG010000017.1, from coordinate 192,352 downwards.
CGTTTTTTTCTATGCAGCGGCGCAGGTTCAGTTTTGCCCGGTGCATCAGTACCCAGTAATTAGACGAACTGATCGCTAAAGCCTTACAAATTTCTTCACTGCTCATGTCTTCCAGGTATTTCAGCACGAAAACAGCTTCCTGAACTTCCTGCAATTTCTTGCGGCAACGGTGCAAAATTTCCATGAATTCTCTTCCATAAAGCGCCCCATCCGATGCCGGGGGCCAGGCTTGGGGATATTGCTCTTTTTTCCAGTGGTCGGCCTCATCAAAATAAACGGCATGTTCGGCTTGTAAAATCTCCAGCGACCGGTTCAGTTTCCGGAAATGGTCGATGATCTTGTTGCGGCAGATGGCGAATAACCAGGTTTGCTCCGATGCTGTTCCGTTGAATTGTTCCTTTGCCCGGAACGCGCTGTAAAAAGTATCCTGCACGATGTCCTGTGCGGTTGCCGCGGGTTTCACCCTTGCCAGGGTATAGCTGTACAACAGATCGCCATAACGGCTGACCCATTCCTCCGGTTCAAGTTGGTATCTTGGGGAAGCGCCCATTTCCGGGCAAGTTAAGGATAACAGGTGGCTTTCCGCCCTAATTGATTAAATTTACGAGGTCGCGATCTGTTACATTGCATCCACTTCATACGATACCTGTTCAGCATTTATTCCGCTGCATACTTCTGAATGCGGATGAGTTCCTTTTTGTATTGCCTTCGTTCCGCCGCGATTGGGTGCTTTCCCTTATTATTTTATTGGCTGCCGTGGCTGTTTTCTGGTGGATCAGGTCGCTCCGGGAAAAGATACTGCTGGAAAAAACACTCAACCGTTTTGCGACTTCACTGTATGGCAGGTCTAGTGTGGAAGATATCTTCTGGGAAATCGCCCGCAACATACTGCTACTGCCTGGTTTCAGGGATTGTGTGATTTACCAGTATGACCCTGCAAGAAAAGTGCTGGTGCAGAAAGCTGCCTGTGGTCCCAAGAATCCGCACAAAAAGGAAATACTCAATCCCATAGAGATTCCGCTGGGCAAAGGGATCGTAGGCAGCGTGGCGGAAACGCTGAAAACGGAACGGATACAGGATACCTCAAAAGATGAACGGTACATCATTGATGAACAGACGCGTCTGGCCGAACTGGCCGTGCCCATCATCATTGATGGTGCTTTGTTTGGGGTGATCGATACCGAGCATCCGGAAAAAGGATTTTACACCCTTTACCATGAAAAGCTGCTGCGGAATGTGGCTGATCTCTGTGCTGTACGTATTTCCCGTTTCCTGATTGAAGAGCAACTCCGCGCGAAAATTGCCCGTGACCTGCACGATGAAATGGGTTCCACACTCACGTCCATCAATATCCTCTGTAAAGTGGCCCTGCAACAAATGGATGACCGTCCCGCATTGAACAACCACCTGCACCGCATCAGGGAATATTCAGCTGGACTCATGGAAAGCATGAGCGATATCGTCTGGGCCATCAACCCCGCGAACGATACGTTCTGCAAGCTCCTGATCCGGATGAAGGAACTGGCTGCCGAAATGCTGGAACCCATGCAGATCGCCTATCATTTCCGGAATGAGGGGGCGATGGAAGAAGTAAAACTGAACCTGGAACAGCGCAAGAACGTTTACCTCGTGTACAAAGAAGCCCTCAACAATATGGTGAAATACAGCAGGGGCAATGAATTGGTGGTGAGTTTCGAGTCTTCTGATAAAAGCTTCCGGCTCCGCATCTCCGACAACGGCTGCTCCTTCGATCCCTCACGGGAATACTCCGGCAACGGGCTGCGCAACATGCAGGTGCGGGCCGGCGAACTGGGTGGCGCGCTGATTATGGATGCAGTACCTGAAAAAGGAACCTCCATCTGCCTCGAAGTACCTTTCACCTGATTAGGGTATTGGTACCGGGAAGAACAAATAGTAAGTTACAAACCAAATACAGTAGAATGGTTTCAATATTGATCTATGAAGACAATGCCAGTTTAAGAGAGGGCCTGTGCAACCTCATCGCCCTGACCGACGATTTTACGGTGTCCGGCGCTTTCCCCGATTGCTCCCGGCTGAATGAACACCTCGAAATGTTCCATCCCGACGTGATCCTGATGGATATTGATATGCCCGGCATCAATGGCATTGAAGCCGTTAAAAGAATCCGCCTCGTGAACAACGACGTGCAAATCATTATGCTCACGGTCTTTGATGACAACAACCATGTCTTTAACGCGGTGTATGCAGGCGCCAATGGCTATCTGTTGAAAAAATTCGTCTCAGACCGACTGCTCGGTTCTATCCGTGAAGTATTGCGGGGCGGGGCGCCCATGAGTCCTTCCATCGCGCGGATGGTAATCGAGAACATGCAACAAAGCAGCTCACCTAACGACTACCAGTTGACCGCCCGCGAAAAAGATATTCTGCACTCACTCGCCAAAGGCAACAGCTACAAGCTCATCGCCAACGACCTGGGCATCAGCATTGAAACGGTGCGTACGCACATTAAACATATTTACGATAAACTCCATGTGAGCTCCCAGGCCGAAGCGCTCAGCAAAGCTTTCCGCGAAAGACTGGTGTAAATATCCCCTTATTGTGGGATTTTTTCTTTTACCGGGAACCGTGATTTTTGTACCTGCTTACCGTGTTAACCGATGGCGGTTATAATCCACCCTCTCAATATGCCGGCGGAATTTTCTGTCGGCTTTTTTGTGGGCATACCCTACCGGGCCGACAGTCATTTTTTGATGGTTATCTGTTGTAAATTCGTGGTAAGTTGGCGCACGCGCCTGCATATGGTCGAAATACATTTGCATGTGATGCACCAGCGCGCATTATCAGCGCATAACCTTAGGAATGGGTTATTGTTTTGCGGAAGCGACAGTTGTCCCTCAGCATGAAAACCATTGCGAAAATTACAATCGACTGCATGAAAAACTGGCTTGTCTCTTTAATGATGGTAATGGCCTGGACCACAGGTGGCGCTCAGCATTCCGACAACCAATACAGGCTCCCGTTAAAGGAGGTGTTGCAGCGGGTCGAAAAACGCTTCGGAATCACATTGCGTTATACCGAAGATATGGTGGCCGGTCGGGAGCTTACTTACGGGATGTGGCGCTTAAGGCCTGATCTGGAAACCTCCCTGGAGCATATTCTAGCGCCTTTCGACCTTACGGCCACAAAGGCCGGAAACACCACTTACCGGATTAAGTCTTACGAATACCACAGGAAAACGCCGGAGGAAGGAAAGGAGGAAGTGGCCTATCTCGCTTCACTGTACAACAACAGGGCGGAGTGGGAAACACGCAGGGAAGAACTGAAAACCTGCATGTGGAAAGCGATCCGATTGGATAAAATGCCCGAAAGGCCTCAGTCTGCTCCCATTGTTTCAAACTACCGCAAAATGGATGGCTACACCATTGAGAACATCGCCATCGAAATACTGCCCGGACTCTATGTGAACGGCTCTGTGTACAAACCCGTGAAGCGAAAGGGTAAGGTGCCCGTTATGCTTTGTCCCGACGGACATTGGGAACAACACCGGTACAGGGCCGATTGCCAGTACCGTTGCGCTATGCTGGCTAAAATGGGGTGCATAGCCATCAGTTATGATCTCTTCGCGTGGGGTGAGTCGTTGCTGCAGTTTAAACCGGAGGACCACAGGCGAAGTCTCGCAATGACCATACAGGTGTTAGGAACCCTGCGTATACTTGATTGCCTGCTGTCGTGGGGAGAAGTTGATACGTCGCGTGTAGGCATTTCGGGAGGCTCAGGCGGAGGAAGCCATACCATGCTCATTACCGCGCTTGATCCGCGGATCCGGTTAAGCGCTCCCGCCGTGATGCTTTCCAGCTACCACAGCGGAGGATGTCCCTGTGAAAGCGGGCAGCCGATCCACTGGTGCGGAGGGGGGACAAACAATCCCGAAATCGCCGCTATGGCTGCCCCGCGGCCACAATTGATTATTTCCGATGGAAAGGATTGGACAGAACAGGTGCCCCGTGTCGAATTTCCGTACCTGAAAAGGATGTATGCGTTGTACGGTGCAGGTGAACTTACAGAGAACAGGCATTTCCCCGAGGAAGGACATGATTATGGGTTCAGCAAGCGGAACGCGCTCTATGGTTTTCTGGAGCGGCACTGGAAACTTAAAACGGATCACCTTAAAAAAGCTGACGGCAGCTACGATGAGCATTCAATAAAAATAGAACAGCCATCCGCCATGTTTGTGTTTGGAGAAAATGGAGAGCGGTTGCCACCAAATGCCATCAAGGGATTCGGGATGCTGGAGCAGGTGTTTGAATCCGCGATTAAATGATGACCACTACGCGAATTGACTGCGGTTGCGCATTGTTTATGCAATGCATCAGGCAGATAAGCTGGTTGTCAAAGGCGGCTTTTTCCTCCTTTAACAACCAGCTCAAAGTTGTATATCGGGCTTTAATAATGGCCCCTGATGAGCGGCTTTACATTCAGGTTGTAAAATGAACGCAGTTGCTGATGTGTTTCCTCATTTAATGGAGGAAGCATTGCGGCGTTCATATTCGTTTCCACCTGCGATGGTCTGCTCGCGCCCGGGATGATGGTGGTTACTTCGGGATGATCAAGTATCCAGCGCAGCGCCCATTGTGCCGTGCGGTTATCGGGCAGCATGGCGGCCATTTCCGCGGCAAGTTTTACCCCCGCGGTAAAAGGCATACCCGAAAAAGTTTCTCCCGCGTTAAAGGCCTCTCCGTTCGCATTGTATTGCCGGTGGTCTTTTTCGCTGAATGTGGTGTTCGTATTAAATTTCCCCGTGAGCAGTCCGCTGGCCAGTGGTACCCTTATAATCAGCGCCACATTTTTCTCCGCTGCTTTCTGAAATACTTCCTCCGCTACATGCTGACGGAACAGGTTAAAAATGATTTGCAAGGACGCTATGCCTTCCTGCTCCAGGCAAAGCAATGCTTCTTCAGAAGTTTCCACGCTGGCGCCCCAGTACCGGATCAGCCCCTCGTTGCGGAGGGTGCGTAAATGTTCAAATACGGTTCCTTCTTTCATGGTTTCGGTAGGTATGCAATGCAGTTGCTCCAGGAAAAGCTGCTGTACCCCGAGATGCTCCAGTGAGTCGAGTACTTGTTTTCGCATAGACTCCAACGTGAAATTCTGGGGCCATCCGTTTGGTGCGTCATGTCTTCTGCCCAGCTTGGTGGCTACGAACAAAGAGGTATCTGTTTTTTTCAGGAAGGCCCCGATCGTTTTTTCACTGATGCCCATACCGTAAACATCCGCGGTATCAATAAAATTTCCACCGAGGTCAACAAATTGTTGCAGAATGGAGAAAGCTTCGTTTTCATCCACCACGCCCCAGTCGGCGCTGCCCAGCTGCCAGGTGCCGAGCCCGATCTCTGCTATTTTTTCCGATTGAAATGTTCTGTAATTCATCTTACGAAGATAACCAGGGTAGGGTATTGCGAAATAGAATTTTGTGTAGAACCAGGAGAATTATGCGAAAAGAAACGACGTTTTTCAGGCGTTGTTCCCTACCTTAGCCCCAGCCTCGGTAGAACCAGCATCCTTTGAAAGTGTTGAAAATCAAATGTATGCGCATCCTGGAACCAATCTGTATGTTTTTTTTGACCTGTTTCCTGTGTACTTGTAGTCCGGGGGATAACAACAACGCGACCCGACAAACAGAGGGAAAAGCGGTTGAATTAAAAAAGGTAGACGGTCGCTGGATGCTATACAGGAATGGGCAACCCTTCCTGGTGAAGGGAGGGGCGGGTTATACTTATCTCGGGGAACTGGCAGGGATTGGTGGAAATACGATAAGAACCTGGGATACCACCAACCTGGGAGAAATCCTGGATAAGGCCGATAGCCTGGGTTTGGCGGTGGTGGCTGGTTTTGACCTGCCGGGAAGCCACCAGGCATCCACTTTTTATAAGGATACCGCTAAGGTGAATGCGTTGATGAACAGCCTTGAAGTGTGTGTGAAAAAATACAAAAACCACCCCGCCCTGCTGGTCTGGTGCCTCGGCAATGAACTCAGGTTTCCCTTCCATGTGCGGCATATTCCTTTTTACGATGCCTACAATAAAATGTTGCGTCTGATTAAACGGGAAGATCCGAATCACCCTGTTACCACGCCACTCGCTAATTTCGAAAAACGGGAAATCATTAATATTCAGGCCAGGATCAATGGACTTGACTTTATCTCCATCAATACTTTTGGACGGATGAACCAGTTGAAAGAGGACCTCCGTTCTTTCAACTGGTTCTGGGATGGCCCCTTTCTGCTCACCGAATGGGGCGTGCCCGGTGGATGGGAATCAGAAACTACCCAATGGCAATCTTCCATCGAAAACACCAGTACTAAAAACGCTGAACAGTTGCGTGAACTGTATAAAACGGCCATACCGCATGATGATCCCCGCTTTCTCGGATCGCTGGTTTTTTTCTGGGGCAACAAGCAGGAATATACCCATACCTGGTTCAGTTTTTTCACCTACAATGGAGAGCCTGTCGAAACAGTAGAAGCCCTGAAGGATTGCTGGAACGATACTATAACAACACACGTTTCACCAGATATTAAATATATGCTGGTCGATAAGAAAGGCGCCAGGGATCAGTTGTTATTCGCGCCGGGAACCATACACGCCGCTGAAATTTTGATGAACAACACTAAAGGATCGGTAAGTTATGCCTGGGAAATCATACGCGACGACTGGTGGGGGCAGTACACCGGTAAGTGGATCAAACCACTACCCGAAACAAATTTATGGATGGATAGTACAAGTGCCGAGGTGGTTTTTAAGGCCCCGCGGCAGGAAGGCCCTTATCGCATATTTGTTACCGTTAAAAATAATAATGGGTATGCCGCTACGGCCAATACCCCATTTTATGTAGTAGGAGAATGAAAGTAAAGGAAAGTTTTGTTGGCGGACCATCGCGGAAAGAGCTCATAAAGCTCCGTGTGCTCATTGTAATGGGCGTAATAGCGCTTTGCTTTTTCATTCATGCGATAGCCGTAGCCTCAGAAAGGGACAATTTCCTGCTTTACCTGCTTCTAATGATTACCCTGTCCTATTTCTGTTTGAAGGCCCTGCACGAATGGTACCATTATTTTTCCCTATCGGCGCCTTCGCCAAGGCATACCGACAAGTCGTACACGGTTGATGTATTCACTACTTTTTGTGCCGGAGAACCATACGATATGCTGCGGCAAACACTTCAGGCGGCAGTGGAAATGGAATATCCGTCTTCGGTGGTGTGGTGTTGCGATGAGGCGGACGACCCATTCGTGCGGAGCATATGCCTGGAATTAGGCGTTAGACATGTAACCAGGACAGATAAAAAGGACGCGAAGGCGGGCAACATCAACAACGCGTTAAAACTTGCCCATGGGGAATTGTGTGTTGTGCTGGATCCCGACCATGTGCCGGCCCCGGGCTTCCTGAAAGCCGTTGTGCCTTTTTTTGATGATCCCGGTATTGGCTTTGTGCAGGTGGTACAGGCTTATTACAACCACCCGGAAAGTCTTGTGGCCAAAGGTGCAGCTCAGCAAACCTACCAGTTTTACGGCCCGATGATGATGTGCATGAACACTTATGGTACGGTGCAGGCCATCGGCGCGAATTGTACCTTCCGGCGCTCCGCGCTTGACTCCATTGGCGGACATGCCGCTGGTCTTGCGGAAGACATGCACACGGCCATGCAACTTCACGCCAAAGGATGGAGATCAACTTATCTTCCGGCAGTGCTTTCACGCGGGCTCGTGCCCTCCACACTCTCCGCGTATTACAAACAACAGCTGAAATGGTCGAGGGGTACTTTCGAATTGCTGGTGACGGCCTTTCCGCGGTTATTCAAACATTTCACGTGGCGGCAGCGGCTCCATTATTTCACTTTGCCGTTTCATTATGCCGGTGGACTTATATTCCTGCTCAATTTTCTTATCCCCATTTTAAGTTTGCTGACAGGCGCGATGCCCCTTGATATAGATATCGCCGAGTTTGCGCTGGCCGGCTTTCCTTTATTCACCATGATCCTGCTGATCAGGCATTATGTGCAGCACTGGGTAGCCGAAGAAACCGAACGGGGCATCCATGTGGTGGGGGGCTTTCTGCAGATCGGCACTTGGTGGATACACCTCCTGGGGATGTATTATACCCTGATCCGGAAAAAAGTTCCTTATATCCCAACACCCAAGCACGGGAACGATCATACGCCCCTTGCGCTGAACCTTCCTAACCTTTTTGTGATCACTGCGTCTTTGGTGGCCATCGTGCTGGGACTCGATTACGACCTCAATCCCTATTCATTGTTTATGGCGGCGTTGGCGCTGGTGAACGTATGTATCATGGTGGTGGTATTGCTGATTTCAAAAAATCAGCAACGTAATTGGGATGGGGTGCCTTCCCGCACGAGAAAGGTAAAAATGGGTTTTTGGAAATGGCGCCACGGGGTGTACGCTTTTATGAGAAAATATGCGGTCATCTGCGCCCTGATGGTACTGGGAGTTGCTGTATGGGGATACTTGTCGGGCGATGCGGAACCATCATTCGGTGAATCATCCGGAGTACAGTACAAGTTTGATAGGTTTTATTGGGGAAGGGTGGACAATGGTATTGAGCATGGAAAAGTGAGCGGCCTTACAAGTATGCTTGCATTCCATGTGCGCCAATTGGATGAAAGGGAACTATTGCCGGAGATGAAACGTATTGTGTCGAAAGGGGCCATCCCATTTATAAGGTGTACGTTTAGTGTTAAGAATAAGGAGGAATTATACCAGTTGGCGAATGGCGCATACGATACTGCGTGGATGGCGTCAGCGGAAGCGCTGGCAAAAGTGGATCATCCGGTATTCATTAGTTTGTCATTGGGCTTGGAAGAAGGTACTTCACGGTTTTTGTTCAGAAAGATATGGGAACGGATACACGGTATTTTTGAAAACGCCGGGGCTAGTCAATTTGTATGGGTGTGGGATGTTGAGGATGCTTCGGTTTTACCCGAAGTATATCCCGGAAGAAGGTTCGTTGACTGGCTGATGGTAAACATGAGTATTCCAGATTCTATTCCGGGAGCAACGACCGTACCTTCTTTTGATGTGCTTTACAAGAAGTGGCACGAACTGCCTGTATTTCATGCGGGAGTGCCAATTATGTTCAGGGCTCCTTTCCATTCAGATGGCGGTTTCAATTTTGCCTGGTGGAATACCGCCATTGAAACAATACAGAAAAAGTTTCCTGAAGTGATGGGGGCTTTTGTAGAATCTGATGAAGGAACTTCCCTGCAGGCGGATTCGTTGCAGCAGCACTGGAAAGATAAATTGCACTCAGGCGTCGATCAAACGTTGTTGGTAAAAAGTGGTTTGAAAGCAACCGGCAGTTTTGTCGTATGGAAGAAGCGCCATCTTCCGGATTCCCTCCGGGGTGTTGTTTACGACAAAGGGTTTCATTGGTTCAGGAATAAGCACGAACCCAGCAGAAAGGCTTTGGAAAAGGATTTCTGGGAAATGAAAAAAGCCGGTATCAACACGGTGTTCCGTTCCATGCCAGGTATATACGACCAGAATATGATGCGGGTAACGCAAGCATCCGGCATGATGTTGGTATCGAGGTTATGGCCGTATTTTGATATAGCCGGTCTGAACGATGAAAAAGCTTTAAAGAGGGAGAAAGAAAGGATCATTCAATTGGTTAAAAAACTGGGTAGTGAAAAGAATATCATCGCCTGGAATATCAGCGGAGATATGCTTGAGGCGATAGAACAACGTTATCCGGCTCCTGGAGGCTTTGCTTTGCGCACCCAATACCTCGGCTGGCTGGAAAAGCTTTGCCACCTCATCCACGAAGTTGATACCGCCAGGCCCGTATGTATAGATGTGCGTTGGGATGAAAGAGGAGAGTCGCGTTTGAAAATGTTAAAAAGGCATGTACCTTCTGCGGATGTTTTTCTCTTAACTGCGGACAGCATGAATAAGACGGCACTCAATGCGTCGCTTCCCGATAGGGCGGTGTGGGGTAGTGTTCCGGCAAACTGGTGGGGTGTATTAGAAAAAAAGAATCATTCGCCGCTGGTTCTTCCAGCCTGGCAGGATATGCAAAGCAACAACCACCTGGAATTGGATGGTGTGATGGACCTGAATGGTAACAGAAAGGAGAGTTATGATTCCATGGTGAAATACTGGCGCCCCGGTTCAATGCCGGCCAAAGCTGTTCTTCCTGAAATAAAAATCCTCAAACCTGCTAAGGTGGTGCTGGAAAAAGAAGTGCTTACGTACAACCTTTTGTCCCGTAACGAAAAGCAGCAGGACTGGCGGTTTATACCCGATTCGGTCCGGTCTTTTAAAATCGAATGGTACCTCATCAAAACAGATGGGTATGGCACTTACCTGAGCATGGCTCCGGTTGGGAACGGCGCACAGCTCCGGCTCACCATACCGCACGCGCCATCAAAATACCGGCTGTATGCAAAAATCAGTAATGACAGCACTACCAGAACTACTATGTCTACATTGAATATCCCCTTGTACTAGCGCGCTTCAATACAAGAGCATATTCAATATAAAATTCATCAGCACAACTCCTTTCAACACTAACCCTTTACCCCAAACTATTCTCTGGAGAAATTATTTTTTCTTCACGCCCTCCACTTGTTTCACCGTAACCATCTTCCCTTTGTTTCCCCAACTGTTGAGGATGTAATTCGTGACATCCGCGACTTCCTCATTGCTGATACCCGGGTTAGGCATCGCTGTACTGTATTTCTGCCCGTTCACGGTAATGGCGCCGCTCAAACCATATTTCGCCGCGTATATAGCGTTGTTCGGATTCTTCAATATATAATCCGCACCGGCAAGCGGAGGAATGGCTCCTGGTGTGCCTTTGCCGTTACCCAGGTGGCAGGTGATGCACAGTTCTTCATACAATGCTTTCCCTCTTGCCTTACTTTTTTCCAGTTCTTTATCCTGGTTTGGAAGAAATGCGAGGAGCGGCAAACAGCTTACCAACACTGCTGCTATCTTTTTTTGTTTCATGTCTCTGATATGGTGTCCGGCCCTCTTCAGGCAGCGGGTACAATCTTAATAATTTTTCCTCCTTCTACGGATACATAAATAAACCCATCGGGGCCCTGCTCTACATTGCGCACCCTTCCTATCTTGTCCAGCAGTATTTCCCGGTGCGTTACTTTGTTGCCGTTAAGCTCCAGCCTTTCCAGTCTTTGTAATACCATGCCGCACACCAATACGTTTCCTTTCCAGGAAGGATATTTGTTGCCGGTCACGAAAACGAGGTTGCTGGTGGCGATGGATGGTTTCCAATAGAAAACGGGCGCTTCTATACCCGGGAGCGTGGTGTCTTTTGAAATGATTGCTCCGTTGTAATCGATCCCGAAAGTTACTTTCGGCCACCCGTAATTTTTTCCCTTCCGCACAATGTTCAGTTCATCTCCACCCATGGGACCATGTTCCGTTTCCCAGAGTTCTCCGGTTTGCGGGTGCAGCCTTAAGCCCTGTGGGTTCCGGTGTCCGTAAGAGTAGATGGCTTTGATGGCCCCGGGTGTATTGTAAAAAGGATTATCGGTGGGAATGGTACCATCGTCTTTTATCCGGTACACTTTTCCATTATAGGTTTCCAGCGACTGGGCTTTTTCTTTTTCCCCTCTTTCCCCGATAGAGAAATACAGGTAGCCATCTTTGCCAAATTCCATTCTTCCTCCGAAGTGAACGCCTGAAGTGGTGTACGGCGAACCTTTGAAGAGTACTTCCTGATCGGTGAGCGCATTGCCTTTCAGTTTCGCCCGCATAATATGTGTCATGCCGCCGTTTCCGTCGGGGTTGGGCGCGGAATAGGAAATATATATCCAGCCGTTCTCCGCGTATTTCGGATGCAGTTGCAGGTCGAATAACCCGCCCTGTCCACGGGCATACACTTTCGGTACGCCGGTGATCTCCTGCTCCTGCACTTTTCCGTTCCTGATCACTTTGATCTGCCCGGATTTCTCCGTTACCAGGATATCACCGTTCGGCAGGAACTCCATTCCCCAGGGTACATTGATGCCGGTTTCAATGATCTCCATGTTGAACGTAAGTTTCTCCGATTTAATCGGGTCCTGCTCCGAAAAGCCGGACATTACACAGGCGATGGCGGAACAGGATACCGCTACCAGCAGGGACCATTTTAAATTTAACTTCAGCATGTAAGGTGTTTTGAGTAAATGTTCCGTAAATATAGGACACCTTACTGAGTTCTAAGGACAGTGTTTTAACGGATAGTTACTGCTTGATGATTTTCCTGAATTCAACTGTATTTTCAATGGAAAGGCATACCAGGTAGGTGCCCTGGGCCAGCTGGCCCACTTCCGGCAACGCGATATTGCTCTGCCCCTTTGTGAAGGTGCATTTCCTGGAGAACATTGTTTTCCCGTGCATATCCATCACATAAATGGTCCCCGTTTTGTGGGCCGGAACTGAAACAGAGAGCTTCGCTACGGTTTGAACCGGGTTCGGTGTTACCTGCCAGCGCAATACATCCGCGTTGTTCAGGGGAAATACCGCGCTGTACATGAATGTTCCGCTTTTATCCACTTGTTTAATGCGGAAGCATACTTTTTCAGCTTCCGGGAGCGAGGAAGGCGTGAACTGGTAATTGCCATTTAAACCGGCGTTGAAAGCCACGGTGCCTATTGTTTCGAAGCGGTTACAGTCGGTGGACTGTTGCACTTCATAATGCGCCACCTGCTGTTCTTCCGCAACTTTCCAGCTGATAACGGCGCTTTCTCCGTTACGCTTCGCTGCTACGCTCACGAATTTCACGGGAAGTGTGGCGCTGTTTACGGTTACGGTAAGTGGGGTTGAACTGTTGGGGCAACCGGTAAGGGCATCAGCGCTCAGATAGAGGTTGTAGGTGCCTGCCGTTGTAAATGTATTGGAAGTAAGTGAAAAGTTACTGCTGGTGGTAGTATACATGGAAGTGGCGAAACTCGCGCCGGTATTATCCATTAGAGCATACCAGTTGTTCGATGATACATTGCTGATGTTCAACAGCAAGTCTTGTCCTTCGGTAATGATGGCGCTTCCGGGCGTAATGGATGGTGTTGCAGGTGCACTGCAACCCACTGTGACGGTACCGCATCCATTGCTTTCCGCTCCACCACTGGCTTGTGCGGTGGCATGCAATACCCCGTTGTAATATAAAGTATTGGCGGAAAGTGTAATGTTCCAACTGCTGCCGCTAATGCTCACTGAACCAATCTGTGCTCCATCCTGGTACAGCCTTATGATACCGGTAAAGGAGGAAGGCATGGTGCCTGAAACACTGGTACTGCTGCCGGTGTAGCTCCCTGTAATTGTAGGACAGCTGGCGGGTGTTAATACGGTAGCTGGGGAAGATGCCGAGCTGGTGCATCCGCTGATTGTTTGTTGCGCATAATAGGTTTCGCCGTTGGTCATGGCTGGAACTGAAACGCTCCATGCTCCGCTACTGTTCACAGTAACCGCGGAACCTGTGGCCGTTCCGGACGGACTGGTACCTTTGTACACTTGTACGCTTGCACCGGGGTAGGCAGAGGTGCCGGAAATGGTGGTGGCACCATGAAGCAGGTTGCCGGTAGCATTGGTGGTAATGGATGGCGGCTGGCTGAAACAACTTACGGTAAAGGTAGCCGACTGGGTCATGCAAGACGATCCGGTTTGAGAATATAACTTTAATTGATCGCCGGTTTGCAGAGCTAGGCCTGAGAACGTAAACCCGGTACCGGTGGTTGTAATGCTCTGTTTGTATTGTCCGTTAATGAACAAACGCAGTACATCTCCGGTTGCGGCGCCGGTTCCTGATATGGAAGTATGGGAGGCATAAACGGGCTGTGTTATGCTGAGTGCATTGGTGGCTAATGGTGAAGGTGTGCCGCTGCTGCCACTATTGATACAAACGAATACCGGAGAGGAGCTGCAGCTGCCATTGTTGGTAACGATCATATAAACGCCAGTGGCAACATAGTTGGTGCCGCCGGAGCATCCGTTGGTATAATAAGCGAAGCTTGTAGTGGAAGGGTAAGTAAGGTTCGTACCGTTACTTACCATATTTGACGTAGGAGAAGACGAAGTGGTGGGCACGAGGTATACTGCAACGGTATTGCCCGATGCGGTAGAAGGCATGGTGCCTGAAATTCCTTTCAAAGATCCACAGGAAAGTACTGGAGAGGCCGGTGGCGTAATACAACCCGAAGCCGTAACATTATTGGATTGCAGGCATTGCGTTTCTCCACTGGCCTGCGCCCTGGCGTAAAACACATCTCCGTTTGCAATGCTGGACACGCTTATGCTCCAGGTATTTCCGCTGTTTACCGCTGTAGTGCCCACGGAACTTCCGTTTTTGTAGAGCGTGATGGTGGCTGAACCGGGTTTAGTAGCATCCATCCTGCTCCAGGTGCCTGTTACGGAGATATTGCTGCCCGTGGCTATGGGGCTTGACAAAACAGGTGCCGCGGTGCATACAGCGCTTACACCATTGAAGCCGGAAACGGTAATGGTTGGTTGCGCGTTGGTAACGGATTGCCAGGCAGCTGAAACATTCGCGTTGGCGGCATCATCTATCCCGTAAATATCGGAACGGCTTCCCTGGAGTGCAGAGGAAGGCGAAGTAACGGTGGTGGCCACCAGTCTGAACGACGCAGGGTTGCCGATAGCGGTTAAGGGAACATACCAGTCGTAAAAATAGTCCGGTGTATTGCCATCGGTCGTAAGCGCGCGAGATATCTGTGAATGTGTATTGAGGGGATAAGTGGCCACGGGAGCGCCTGGGGAAGCTGAACCGTCCACATGGTAAACGGCTACCCGAAAGTTTGTTTCCAGCACCACTTCATATTCAAAACCGGGGTTCCCGCTTGAAGTATTGGTGCCTGCAACATAATTCGGATCGGCATAAGGACCGGTATTCCCGATTTTGCCATCGGTATCCACCAGGATACTGTATCCTTTGGAACCGCTGATCACGTTTCCGATGCGGAGCCTGAACATGAGGTTCGTGCCATCAGTATATATATAGAAGCCGCTTCCGTCGAATGTTTTTACGATATCCGTAAAGCCGCCATTGGGCCCTGTGGCTACATCGCCTGTAGGCTCAACAACTGCGGGGGGGACTACTTTGAAAGCGATCTCACTTTGCGTAATGTCACTTGTGGTGAAACCGGTTACCGTAGCGGAACTGTAAGCATCACCATTCGGGTTGAGCACGGTAACCCCGGCGCCTCCGACCGGACGGATGATCTGCCCCGGCGATTGGGCCATAGTATTTGAGGTGAAAAAAAACAGAAATATTCCGGAAAGGAATAAAGAGAAAGGCATAGCCACTCTACGAACGGGTGTGGGTAGTGGTTGGGTCACAGGAAATGAATTTTAAAATTGAAAAACAATCCGCTAATCATTGTTCACTGTGTAAAAAGAACACTTTTTGGAGATGAATAATATTTTTAAAGCGTGTTTAACCACCGATTAACAAAAGAAAAAAAGCCCCGTGCTTGCACACAGGGCCAGGGGAGTTTATTTCAGGTGTGATTATTTCACTACCTTAATGCCGCTCGCCAGGAACCTGATCTCTTTTTTTGGTTCCGTAATGGCGTCAATTTCCTCTTTTGATTTTTTGGCATCCTTGGCGTAATGCTTCAATTCATCTACGGATGTGGTAGACAGGAACGCGTCTCCTTCCAGCACTACCGTTTTCCCTTTCAGGTCGGTGGGAACGAAGAATGCATAGTCTTTCATTTTTACGAAGGCGGTAGTGTTGTCGTCGATTTTCAGGTTGATCCAGCAGCCTTTTTTAGGGCAGACATCAATCACTGTGGCTACGATCTTTGTAGCAAAGCTATCCTTCTTTTCAAGTTGTGCCGGGATCTTCGTGATGTTCACGGCGCCTTTTTCATTTACGGGCGCACCGTAAACATCGCCGGGCTTTGCAGGACCTTCCGGTGGCTGCGCGTTGGAGAAATGAGCGGTGGCAAGTAGTGCCAGGACGAATGCAATCTTTTTCATCTGATGTGTATTTAGGAAGGCCAAAGATACATCTTACAGTTGAAACCGGTGGGTGATGCAGGATGGCACTTCATCGGCATAATGGCTCACGTAAATGAGCGTGGTTTCCGGCTGGGCGCAGATCATATCGGTGAGCCAGAGCACCTGATCGCGTTGCATGTCGTCCAGCCCCTGGCAGGGTTCATCCAGTACCAGCAGCGGCGGGTTTTTGATGAACGCTCTGATAACCAGGAGCAACCGTTGGGTGCCGAGTGGAAGTCTTACCAAAGCGTGCTCATACAACTGCTCAATGTTCAGGATGCGTAACCAACCGCGGATCAGTTTTTCCTGAGCGGCGCTGAGTGGCCGGAATAAGCCAATCGTATCAAAGATACCTGAGCCGATCACATCGGAGGCGGGAGAGAAGGAGTTAAAACTGAGGTGCAGTTCGGGGGAAACGTAACCGGTATTCTTTTTAATGTCCCAGATGCTTTCTCCCGAACCGCGCTTCCGGTCGAAAAGAGTAATATCGTTCGCATAAGCCTGCGGATTATCTCCGGTGATCAGACTGAGCAGGGTGGATTTCCCACTCCCGTTCGCACCCGAAAGCAGCCATTTCTCTCCTTTGTTGACGGTCCAGTTCAGTTGTTGCAGAATATATTTTTCCCCGTAGCGCACTGTGACGTTGCGGAGGGCCACTGCCGTGGAGAAGGAGGCCTTCAGGGCAGGCATGCCTTCGGGAAGGTCGGGCAAAACTGTGGTGTGCTCTGGTTCTTTTTCGGGATGATATTCCTTTCGTTTGCCCGAGAAGTGAACTTTGCCCTTCTCCAGCACCAGTACATCTGTGATGAATATCGGAATTTCTTTGGATGGTCCCGTAATGATAAATTGAATGCCATGTTCGGCAAGTTCTTCCATGCCACGGTGCAGGATGGCGCGCCCCTGCACATCCAGGCCCAGGAACGGATTGTCCATAATAAGCACTTCGGGTTCGGTGGTCAGCGCTTTCACAAGTTGCACCCGTTTGTTTTCACCGTTGGAAAGCTGGATCAGCGGGCGTTTCAGCAAGGTGTCGAGCTGAAATGCATGTATCCATTGCCTGATAGCGGTTTGCTGCAGGTGTTCTTCCCCGAGGTATTCGGTAACCGTGGCGCTGTCTTCGGAATCCATCGACTGGAAACGTTGCTGGTAGTAGAAATCGTTGGTATTCGACCGTGTTTTGAACTGGTGTTGTTGTGGAAGGTATGCCATGCGTGGTTTGCCTTCGGCATGAATAAAACCTTCGTGAAACCTGTAATGGGCCAGCATTTCAACGAGTGTGGTTTTTCCGCTGCCCGATGCCCCGGTGATCAGCCAGTGTTCCTGCGGTTGAATAGAAAAAGAAACATCATCTAAAATTTTCTTTCCTGAAAGAGTATGCGTTAAATGCGAAATCGTGAATGAACTGCTCATGCCTGCAAGATAGGAACAAAGCTGAAAGTGTGAGGGTGGGGGCTTAGGAGAAAATCACCGAAAATGACAACGTGGAAACACCCCTTGCGGGGTGAGAAAACAACGTCGGTGGCACCGGTTTTCCCCAAAACCGGGGAAAACGTTCATTTCAGCAAAAAGGAAATCACTGAGTAGGTTAAAAGAAAAACACGGTACCCGGTGGCACCGCTATAGCGGTGCCACCGGGTACCGTGTTTTAATCGGCAACTAGATGATACCGGCCAGTTCCAGGCTCTTCTTCTTCAGCTTCCTAATCTCCACGTCTTCGATCACCGCGTCGGGGGTAACAATCAGCGAGGTGGCGTTTTCTTTCCACCAGTTGTTTTGTTCCAGCTCTTTGAACGCGATCACACCAACGAGGTAGTTCCTTTCTTCATGGGCGTGCCATTCTTCGATCCATTCGAACTTTTCGCGGGGGATATGCTTCCAGTCGGTGAAGCTCACGTACACGCGCATGTAGAATTCGTTGCCGAGTTGGTGCGGTGTATGGTGATACAGTTTTTTGTATTCGTATTTGTATTGGTAGCGGAGTGCGGCGATATCACTCAGTACAGCGGAGGCGGTAGGGAAACTGCCTGCTCCTTTACCGTAGAAGAATTGCTTGTCGGCGAAACCGCTTTCTATCACTACGCCATTGTATTCGTTCTTAACGAAGGCAAGGTGGTCGTCGTGTTTCACGAATTGCGGCAGCACGAAGGCGGCTACTTTTCCGTTCTCCAGTTTCTGTGCCTGGGCCACGAGTTTGATCTCGTAATTCTTTTCCCGTGCAACATTGGCGTCTGTGGCTTGGATGTTCTGGATACCGTTGAATACGATGCCTTCCGTGCGCGTGATGATGCCGTAGGCATGGGTAAGGAGGAAGGTCCATTTGTTGGCAGCGTCGAAACCTTCCACGTCCAGTTTGGGATCGGCTTCGGCGAAGCCCAGTTGCTGCGCCTGTACCAGCGCCTGTTTGAATTCCAGTTTGTCCTCGAACATTTTGGTGAGGATATAGTTGGTGGACCCGTTCACGATGGCTTTGATGGAATGCAGCAGGTCGTTGTCGTAGTATTCTTCCAGGTTACGGATCACCGGGATGGATGCGCAGGCTGCGGATTCGTACAGCATGGAGTGCCCGGTTTTTTCCTGTAGTTCCAGCAATTCAGTGAGGTGTTCGGCGATCATTTTTTTGCTGGCGCTCACCACGTCTTTTCCGTTGTTCAACGCGGTTTTCACGATCTGGAAAGCGGGTTCGCTTTCGTTGATCACTTCCACGATCACATTGATTTCCGCATCGTTCAACAGTTCGTTTGCATCTGTGGTGAATAGTTCTGCCGGAGCGTTCCTTTTTTTAGCCGCATCTTTTATACAGACCTTTTTGATGGATGCTTTCAGTGAAGGCGTTTTCTGCAAAACTTTGTACAATCCTTCGCCTACTACGCCAAAACCGAAAAGTCCGATCGTTAATTGTTTGTGTGCCTCCATGGTTATCGTGTTCAGATTTTTATTGATGAATAAGTCGCGCTCAGGCAAAAGCCGGCGCGTGTTTTTTTATAACTGATTGATAGATGCTTTTGAAGGTTTGTTCCAGGTCGTTGATCAGGTCTTCGCTGTCTTCGAGTCCGATGCTCAGTCGGATCAGGCTATCGGCCACACCGTTGGCGCGACGGATATCCGCGGGAATAGATTTGTGTGTCATCTGCGCGGGATGGCAGAGCAGGCTTTTGATGCCACCCAGACTTTCCGCCAGTTTGAACAACTCTGTTGACATAACGAATGCATTTGCCGCTGCTTCGGTATCGTCTTTCAAAGTAAAAGATACCACACCACCGAATGCCGATTGTTGTTTAGCCGCCAGCAAATGGTTGGGGTGGGAACTGAGCCCGGGATAAAATACTTTGTCTACGGCCGGATGTTGTTCGAGGTACTTCGCAATGGCCAGTGCATTCCGGCAATGTTCGCGTACACGGAGGTGGAGCGTTTCCAGTCCGCGGATCAGCAGGAAGCTATCGAATGGTCCAAGAATGTTCCCGGTGGCGTTTTGAAAGAATTTCAGTCTTGCGCCCAATTCCGGTTCAGCGGTTACCACAACGCCCGCTATAATGTCGCTGTGTCCGCCGAGGTATTTGGTGGCGCTGTGTACCACGATGTCGGCGCCCAGTTTTAGTGGTTGTTGTAGTGCCGGCGTAGCGAAGGTATTGTCTACGCAAAGCAATGCACGGTGGGCGTGCGCCAGTTCCGCGATGGCTGCTATATCTGAAATTTTGAGTGTCGGGTTGGTGGGTGTTTCCAGCCAGATGAGCCTGGTGGCGGGCGTTATGGCCCTTTTGATTTCCCGCAGGTCAGCGGTATCTACATAGGTTACTTTGATGCCGTATTGGGAATATACTTTATCGAACAGGCGAAAGGCTCCGCCGTAGATGTCGTCAACGGCAACCACTTCGTCGCCGCTGCGGAGCAGTTTGATCACGTTGTCGATGGCCGCGAGACCGCTCGCGAAAGCGAGTCCCGTGCTGCCGCCTTCCAGTTCAGCCACGATTTTTTCGAGGGTGGCACGGGTGGGGTTGTTGCTGCGCGAATAATCGAATCCTTTGTTGATGCCCGGGGCTTCCTGTACAAAAGTAGAGGTCTGGTAGATGGGCACAGCGATGGCGCCGGTCTGTTCATCTACGGGAATGCTGTGAATCAGTTGTGTGGTCGCTTTCATTGTTAAACAGTTTTAAGTAATTGAAAAACAGTTGTTCGAGCGACACCACTCAGCAAGAATTTTTTTCAGGGGGCTTTCTTCAGGGCATAAAAAAAGCTCTCCCGGAAAGTCAGGAGAGCTTGGATATATTTTGTTTTGAATAATCAAGCGGACGCTGACTTATCTGACCCGCTGTACGCGGGATGGAATTGGCACCTTGTTGCGCATTGCTGCACAATAGGTTGTCAAGGCTTCATCGGGCCATATCCCTCTGCCTTTCTTGATAAGCGATGTTGAAAAGAACTGGTGCAAAGGTAAATCCGGAATCCCGGATTTACCAAATTTTATTTTTTGAACTAGAAACGGTAGCCCAGGGAAACGCCGAAACCGGTGTTTTTATAGGAAGACTCGTCGGTTCCAGGCCCAGTATATTTAGGATTGATTTTCGCGAGGCCTAGTTGCGCATTTAATTGGAAAGAGAGTTTGTTGGAGAACTCATAACCCGCCAAGAAATTTGCACCGGCATCCATTCTTTTGAAAGTTGGCGTAGTGCTTAAGCCTGAAATTTCATTTTCAAACTCAATATCAACATCATTTCCGTTAGGCAATTCCACTTTACCCCCTACGCCGAATCCTACATACGGTCCAAAGCCAAGCAACATCTTACCTGCACCCAGTGCTGGTTTATAGAGGAAGTTCACAGGAATTTCCACGTACGATAGATTTATTTTGCTGTCGTTTTCCAGCTTTGCACCTTTAGTGGAAAGCAAAACACCAGGTTGAACAAAATAATCCGGTGCAACAGGAATTTCAGCATTCAGGCCTACGTTAAAACCAGTCTTCAGTTTATTTTCCATTTTACTGCCATTGCTCGCATCTCCGGTAATGTTCTGAAAATTCACGCCAGCCCTGATTCCAAAAGTTGTTTGTGCGTTTACTTGTTGCAGTCCGGCAAAACCTGCCAATACAGTGAGTGCTGTGATGATTCTTTTTTTCATCGTAGTAGTTTTAATTGTGAGCTATGAAGTTTTGATGATAGGATGAACTTATTGCTTCGCTTCTTTTTCAGCTTCAGCTTTCATTTTTTCGTTCGCGGTAATCAGGAATTCCACACGACGGTTTTGTGCACGCCCGGCTTCCGTGTCGTTGGTGTATTTGGGAGAACCTTCACCAAAACCTTTGGTGGTGATGCGGGAAGATGCGATACCATGCGACCTCAGGTAGCTTGCGGCACTTCCTGCCCTTCTTTCCGATAATCCCTGGTTGTATTCATCTGTTCCGGCGTTATCAGTATGGCCCTGAACTTCCAGGTTGGTATCGGGATAAGTATTCAGTACCGTGATCAGTTTGTCCAGTGTTTGGGAGGCTTCCAGCGTAACATCGGCCTTATTAAAACCAAACAGCACGTTGCTGCTGAATTCTACTACAATCCCTTCTCCTACGCGCTCCACTTTTGCATCCGGAACTTTGTTTTTGATCTCTTCTGCCTGTTTGTCCATTTTCCTGCCAATCACTGCGCCGGTCACGCCACCAACAGTAGCACCAATGATGGCGCCCATGGCGGTATTACCTGCAGCTTTTCCGATTACGGCCCCAACAGCGCCTCCACCTGCTGTTCCAATTACGGCGCCTTTCTTTGTTTTGTTCATGGGCCCGCAGGCTGCCGCCATCATGGCGATCAGGGTGATTCCGGCGAGCATTTGTCTAACTGTAGTCATAGTGCTTATTTTTAAGTGGTTCAAGACTGGTTTTGCCCCATATAGCCAAATCTTGTGCCATAGTATTTATTCTTAATGCGTATTGGTTGTATTGTCATATAAGTATACGGGAGAAACTTTTTCTGATTCTTTTTGTTTGTACCTTCAATCCTCGAACAATAAGTATGGCAGCATCAAAGAAGCCGGTTCAGCAACCGGTGCAGGAACAGATTGAAGTGATAGGCGCAAAGGCGCATAATTTGAAGAACCTCGATATCAATATTCCCAAGAATAAACTGGTGGTGATTACCGGTATCAGTGGCAGCGGAAAATCTTCGCTCGCTTTCGATACCATTTATGCGGAAGGGCAGCGCCGTTATATGGAAAGTTTCAGCGCGTACGCAAGGCAGTTCATCGGTGATATGGAACGGCCCGATGTAGATAAGATATCTGGCCTTTCTCCCGTTATTTCCATCGAACAGAAGACCACCAATAAAAATCCACGCTCCACGGTAGGGACCATTACAGAGGTCTACGATTTCCTCCGTTTGCTGTTCGCGCGTATCGGCGAGGCTTTCAGCTACGAGACCGGGAAAAAGATGACGAAATTCAGCGAAGAAGAGATAGTGGAGAATGTTCTACAAAAATTAAAAAACAAGAAAATAACGCTCCTGGCACCACTGGTGCGGGGCCGGAAAGGGCATTACCGCGAGTTGTTTGAAGACATGCGGAAGAAAGGATACCTGAAAGTGCGCGTGGATGGCGAAGTGATGGACCTTGTTCCGAAGATGCAGGTGGACCGCTATAAAATTCACGATATCGAACTGGTTATCGACCGTTTACAGGCTACGCCCGAAATGAAGCTGCGCCTGAGCCAGAGCGTGCAGAAAAGTTTACAGGTAGGTAAGGAACTGATGTTTGTGCTGGTGAATGATGACGATAAACTGGTGCAATACAGTAAGCAATTGATGTGCGCGGATACCGGCATCAGCTACGAAGAGCCTTCTCCCAATAGTTTTTCCTTTAACTCCCCATATGGCGCGTGCCCAACTTGTAAAGGATTGGGTTCTGTGTACCAGATCAACATGGATGAAGTGATTCCTGACCCGGCCAAAAGCATTAAGGAAGGTGGCATCGCGCCGATAGGCGAGGAGCGGGAAGCGCACGTGTACAAACAGGTAGAGCAATTGTCTAAAAGGTATAAGTTCAGTCTGGTAAAATCAGTGGCCGAATTACCTGAAAAAGCGAAGAACTTATTATTATACGGCAATGAAGAAGGCGCTTCAGACGATACGGTGGATTTTGAAAACGCTGGCGCTTACGAAGGAGAATTTGAAGGCGTGGTGAATATGATCCGGCGCTGGTTCTTTGCTACGGGCAGTGATGCCATCCGTGAATGGGCCGAAGGGTATATGAAACTGCATACTTGTCCTTCGTGTAACGGTGCACGTTTGAAGAAAGAAAGTCTCTGGTTTAAGGTGGATGGAAAGAATATCTCCGAACTCAGTGAACTGAACCTCGATAACCTGATGATTTGGTTTGAAGGGGTGGAGAAAAGATTGTCGGATAAACAGAATGTGATTGCCCGTGATGTATTGAAAGAAATACGCGAACGGCTGCAGTTCCTGCTGGATGTGGGTTTAACATACCTGTCCCTGAACCGTTCCTCCAAAACACTGAGTGGTGGCGAGTCGCAAAGGATAAGACTGGCCACGCAGATCGGTTCTCAATTGCAGGGCATCACTTACATCCTGGATGAGCCTTCCATTGGATTGCACCAGCGCGATAACCACCGGTTGATCGAGGCGTTGAAGAACCTCCGGGATATCGGGAACTCCGTATTGGTGGTGGAGCACGATAAAGATATTATGATGGCCGCCGATCACCTGATCGATATCGGGCCGAAAGCTGGTAAACACGGCGGAAGAATTGTCGCGGAAGGAAAGCCGAAGGATTTGCTGAAACTGGATACGCTTACCTCTTCCTACCTGAACGGGCATAAGTCTATACCGGTACCGGATACCCGCAGAAAAGGAAACGGGAAAACGCTTGAACTGAAAGGCGCTTCAGGCAATAACCTGAAAGATGTAAGTGTGAAGTTTCCGCTGGGAAAGTTTATCGTAGTTTCCGGCGTAAGCGGCAGTGGGAAATCCACCCTCATCAATGAAACGTTGTACCCTATACTCAGCAAACATTGTTATGGTTCCAGGGTGACTCCGATGCCTTTCAAATCCATCAAAGGGCTGGACCATGTAGACAAGGTGATTGAAATAGACCAGTCCCCGATCGGGAGAACACCAAGAAGCAACCCGGCGACTTACTGCGGTTTTTTCACCGAGATCAGGACGCTTTTTTCCTCGGTGCCAGAAGCGAAAATACGCGGGTACAACGCAGGGCGTTTTTCTTTCAATGTGAAAGGAGGCCGTTGCGATATGTGTGAAGGAGGTGGTATGCGGGTGATCGAAATGAACTTTCTCCCCGATGTGTATGTGCATTGTGAAAAGTGCAATGGCAAGCGGTACAACCGTGAAACCCTTGAAATCCGTTACAAAGGAAAATCCATCTCCGATGTGCTTGAAATGACGGTGGATGAAGCCGTTGAATTCTTTACCAACGTGCCCTATCTCTACCGGAAGATCAAAGTGTTGCAGGAAGTGGGTTTGGGCTACATCACTTTGGGGCAATCGGCGGTAACATTGAGCGGAGGAGAGGCGCAACGGGTGAAACTAGCCACGGAACTTTCTAAAAAGGATACCGGAAAAACTTTTTATATACTGGACGAGCCCACTACCGGGCTGCATTTTGAAGACATCAACCATTTGCTGGATGTGCTCAACAAATTGGTGGAGCGGGGCAATTCGGTCCTCGTGATAGAACACAACCTGGATGTGGTGAAAGTAGCGGATCATGTCATTGACCTCGGGCCGGAAGGCGGTGCTGGCGGTGGGCAGATTTTGTTTGAAGGCACACCTGAAGAACTCGTGAAAGTGAAAGGCAGTTTCACGGGGCAGTTCCTGAAAATGGAACTATAAATGGAACGGTATTTTCACCGATCCTTATCAAATATGGTCAGAAACTTTGCTGTGAGGACTGAATGATTACCTTTGTGGCGTTTCACATTAATGGCGTTTCTCAGGCATGATTGCGTAAAAAGCTAACTTATGGGAGCACATACTCCCGCCAATCTGCCCGCTCTCCGTAAAATTGTACGGTCGCCGAAAACATGATGCATTCAATCTATGAAGAAGCAGCTTAGAAAAGAAGACGCGCTGGAATACCACGCGAAGGGTCGTCCGGGGAAAATTGAAGTAGTGCCCACGAAAGAGGCGAAAACCCAACGCGATCTCTCACTCGCCTATTCTCCCGGCGTGGCCGAACCCTGCAAGGAAATTCATGCCAACCCGGAAACCGTTTATAAATACACCGCGAAAGGAAATCTTGTGGGCGTGATCAGCAATGGTACCGCCGTACTCGGTTTGGGCGATATCGGCCCTGAAGCCGGCAAACCCGTTATGGAAGGGAAAGGCGTACTTTTCAAAATATTCGCAGATATTGATGTTTTCGATATAGAAATCAACGAGAAGGACCCCGAAAAATTCGTACAGATCGTTAAGGCTTTGGAACCAACTTTCGGTGGCATTAACCTGGAAGACATCAAGGCGCCTGAGTGCTTTTATATTGAGCAGAAGCTAAAGGAGCAGCTCAAAATACCCGTTATGCACGACGACCAGCACGGTACCGCCATCATCAGCGGATGCGGGTTGCTAAACGCATTGGAAATACAAAAGAAAAAGATCGAAAAAGTAAAGATCGTGGTGAACGGCGCTGGCGCGGCGGCCATGGCCTGTGTGCAGATGTATGTGTCGCTGGGCGCGAAATATG
Source organism: Parasegetibacter sp. NRK P23 (assembly GCF_023721715.1). Lineage (NCBI taxonomy): Bacteria > Pseudomonadati > Bacteroidota > Chitinophagia > Chitinophagales > Chitinophagaceae > Parasegetibacter > Parasegetibacter sp. NRK P23. The sequence continues at coordinate 166,641 of NZ_JAMDLG010000017.1, read as the reverse complement.
AAAACTTTATTATGTTCGACAAGGACGGCGTGCTCCACAAAGGCCGTCCCGACCTGGATGAACTAAAACTGAGATTCGCCATAGACGCGAAGAAAAGTAATATCGTGCTGGCGGACGCGCTGAAAGATGCCGACGTGTTCCTGGGATTGTCCGTTGGCAACGTGGTATCCGGTGAAATGATCAAAAGCATGGCGAAAAACCCTGTGGTATTCGCACTGGCGAATCCCGAACCGGAGATCAGTTACGAAAAGGCCACCGAGGTGAGGAAAGACATCATCATGGCCACCGGTCGTTCCGATTTTCCCAACCAGGTAAACAACGTACTCGGATTCCCCTACATATTTCGTGGTGCGCTGGATGTGCGGGCCACCCAGATCAATGAGGCGATGAAACAGGCCGCGGTAAAGGCCTTGGCCGAACTCACACGCACACCCGTTCCGGAGATTGTTACCCTGGCCTACAACGAAAAACACATTTCTTTCGGGCCCAATTATATTATCCCCAAACCGCTTGATCCGCGCTTACTGGAAACCGTTGCTCCCGCCGTGGCGAAAGCCGCCATGGAAAGTGGGGTGGCTCAGGCGCCCATCAAAAACTGGGACAAGTACAGAGAAGAACTGAACCGCAGGCTCGGTATTGACAATCAGGTAATGCGCGTGATTGGCAACAAAGCACGTCGTGCGCCCAAGCGTGTGGTGTTCGCCGATGCGGATAATGTGAAGGTGCTAAAAGCCGCGCAGATCGTTTATGAAGACGGTATCGCCTACCCGATCCTGTTGGGGGGAGAGGTGCGCATCAGAAAGATCGCCGAAGAAAACGGCATAGACCTCTCCGATATGCCCATTCTCGATCCCCGGAGCGATGAAATGGAAGAAAAACGCCAGCTCTACGGAGAAATATTCTTCCAGAAAAGGCAACGCAAAGGATTCAATTACTATGAATCCAAAAAAGCCATGCGCGACCGGAATTATTTCGGCTGTATGATGGTGGAATGCGGAGATGCCGATGCCATGATCTCGGGGCTGACTAAAAACTACCAGGAAACACTGCTGCCCGCTATCCAGATCATCGGCACGGAAGAAAACGTGAAGAAGATTGCGGGCATGTACCTGTTGCTCACCAAGCGAGGCCCGCTTTTCCTGGCAGATACCACCGTGAATTTCAATCCCACGGCCGAAGAACTGGCGGATATCACCCTGATGGTGGCCAAAGAAGTAAAACATTTCAACCTGGTGCCGCGCATCGCCATGCTCAGCTATTCTAATTTCGGCAGCAGCAACTCGCCGGAAGCCAAGCTGGTGGCCAATGCCCGGAAAATTGTGAAGCAAAGGAATCCTTCGCTCATCGTAGATGGTGAAATGCAGGCCAGCGTGGCTTTCAACAAAGAAATCCTCCGCGACAACTACCCGTTCAGCGAACTCGCCGACCAGGACGTAAACACACTCATCTTCCCCAATCTTACCGCAGGCAACGTGGCTTACAACCTGCTCAAAGAGGTGGGTGGCGCCGATGCCATCGGTCCCATCCTGCTCGGGTTGAAAAAACCGGTGCACGTGTTGCAACTCGGCAGCTCCGTGCGCAGCATCGTAAACATGACCCTGATCGCTGTAATAGACGCACAACAGAAATGTAAAATATCTACGGAAGAAGAAGTGCGGAAATCGCCCTGGTGGAAGAGTTTCAGAAAGGTGAGTAAGGATATGTAGGAAATTTTGAATGCTGGATATTGAATTTTGAATAGACGGAAACTCGAATTTATTAAGGGTAGTGCATTACTTCGCTGTATATTCGGAAAGTAGTAAACTAAACAACGCTTTGCGTCTCTGCTCCTTTGCGCCTTTGCGTGAAAAAAAGCAATAACTTACCACCTCAATTCATCATCCAAAATTCATCATTCAAAATTTAAAATTCCCTGGAAACCATCTCAAAAAAGAAAATCTCCTATCCCGTCAGCAAACACTTCAGGAAGTTCCTGAAACGATACGGGCGGGAAGCCCCGTTGCCCATCTCTTACGAGTTTCTCCGGCATTTTGATTCCTGCCGACCCGTATACGATTCGGCGGGGAAAGACACCTTATGGGAATCGGTATGGTACCATCCCACCTTACAGGAAGAGATCAATAAAAGCCTGAAGCACGTCTACTCCCTGCTGAAATCCGGGGGACAAACGGAAGCGGAAGAACACCTCCATATCGAAAGGATCGATTACTGTTTGTTCGGCAACTCACATCCTTTCCGCATCAAGATCGTGAACAACTACAACGAGGTGTACGACTATTTCTATATCAAACAGGCGGATGCCTCGCGGGTACTGGGCCTGGAACTGGAGCATATCGTTTCACCTTACTGGATCAACTATCTCGTGGATAACGGTACGCTGGTGGAAGAACACATCATCGGGGTGCCCGGCGACACCTTTATCAAACAGTACCTCGGCAGGCCTGAATTTAACCCTAAACGCATCGCGAAAGAATTCGTAAAATTCAATGAACGCTGCTTCTTCCGACTGCTGGGGGATATGCGCAGTTACAATTTTGTGTTCGACATCACCCAGGATTTTGATGACATTCATTTCCGGATGCGCGCCATGGATTTCGACCAGCAATGTTATGAGGGCAGAAAGAACATGTACCTGCCCCAGTTCTTCAAAGAGAACAAGGTATTCGTTGACCTCGCCATTCAGCACTGCCATCCTGATGTGATCCAGCAATACCAGGTGGAAGAACGTTCCCAGATCATCCGGCGCATCCGCTCCCAGCGCCACCGCCTCAAGGATTTGCACGATGCCGTTGTGCTGGATGAACTGTCCACGCCCGAAAAAACCGCTTCGCTGGCACAGGAATTGAGTGAGTACCACCAGGTTCCTGAAATGAAGCACTGCCGTACCATGGGAGAACTCATTAAGGCCCACATGAAAGTACTGATACTGGCAGGGATGAAAAAGTGACATCCGTTTCCGTTATTTTTGTTTTACTAAAACAGGCCCATGACATTTTTTACGGAGTTCGGCAGGTACCTGCTGATGTTGAAAGGCATGTTCTCGAAGCCGGAGAATTTTAAGATGTACTGGAAGGAATTCATGCACCAGTGTTCGGAGATAGGCGTGGGTTCTTTGGGAATCGTGGTCATCATTTCCATTTTCATGGGAGCGGTATCCACGTTGCAGACGGCCTACCAACTGGTTAGTCCGATCATTCCGAAATCCACCATCGCCCAGATTGTACGGGATACCGTCATCCTGGAGTTCGCACCCACCCTGGTATGTATTGTACTGGCAGGGGTCGTGGGCAGTAAAATCGCGAGTGAACTCGGTAACATGCGGGTAAGCGAACAGATTGATGCGCTGGAGATCATGGGCATCAACACCAAAACCTACCTTGTTCTGCCTAAAATAATCGGCGCTTTATTGATGATCCCGATGCTGGTCACACTTTCCGCCGCTCTCGGCATCTGGGGAGGAAGGTTTGCGGGCCAGGCGTCCGGCATTGTGTCCACCGCCGATTTTGATAAAGGCCTTTTGCAGAATTTCATGCCTTTCAACGTAACCTTCGCGCTCATCAAAGCGTATACTTTCGCTTTCATCATATCTTCTGTTCCGGCTTATTTCGGCTACTACGTGAAAGGTGGTGCCCTGGAAATAGGCCGTTCCAGCACAAAATCGGTGGTGGTAAGCTGTATCCTCATCCTTTTCGCTGATTATATACTGGCGGCATTGCTGCTCTGATAAAATTTAACCCAAAAGAAACCAGATGATCCAGGTAAACAATATCAAGAAGAATTTCGGCGAGAAGCAGGTGATCAAAGGCGTGAGCGTGAACATGGAGCCGGGGAAATGCAACCTGATCATCGGTTCCAGTGGAAGTGGTAAAACAGTTTTTACAAAATGCATGGTGGGGCTTTTCACCCCGGAAGAAGGCGAAGTGCTGTACGATGGACAGAATTTCACCACCATGGATTTCAAGGAAAAAAAGGACATCCGGAAACAAATCGGCATGCTGTTCCAGGGATCAGCGCTTTTCGATAGCATGACCGTGGAGCAGAATATCATGTTTCCACTTGATATGTTCACCACTGATTCCTACAAACAGAAAAGAAAACGGGTAAACGAGGTCCTCAACCGGGTTCAACTCAATGAAGCCAACCGGAAGTTCCCCGCGGAAATATCCGGCGGGATGAAGAAGCGTGTGGGCATCGCCCGGGCCATCGTGTTAAATCCGCATTATCTTTTCTGTGACGAGCCGAACTCCGGCCTTGATCCACAGACTTCGCTCGTAATTGATAAACTCATCCAGGAGATCACCCGGGAATACAATACCACCACCGTGATCGTTACGCACGATATGAACAGTGTAATGGAGATTGGCGACCACATCATTTACCTGTACGAAGGCCTGAAAGAGTGGGAGGGCTCCAACCAGGAGATCATTTTCTCGAAAAATGAGCGCCTGAACAACTTCATTTTCGCCTCCGAGTTCCTGCAGGATGCCAAGGAGCTCCGGATGATGGAGATGAACAGGAAAAATAAAGGCTAAAACCCTTACCTTTGCCCCGCCCAATAAGTTATAATCACCAAAATAGCAGATATGTCTGTATTAGTTAATAAGAACAGTAAGATCATCGTACAGGGATTTACAGGTACGGAAGGAACTTTCCATGCTACCCAAATGATTGAATACGGCACACAGGTGGTAGGCGGTGTAACCCCGGGTAAGGGCGGCACCAAACACCTCGACAGGCCCGTTTTTAACACCGTACTGGACGCTGTGCAGCAAACCAATGCAAACGTATCTATTATTTTCGTTCCCCCTGCCTTCGCTGCCGACGCCATCATGGAAGCCGCTGACGCGGGTATCGAACTGGTGGTTTGCATCACCGAAGGCATTCCCGTACAGGATATGGTGAAGGTGAAAAACTACCTCCAGGGTAAAAACACCCGCCTGATCGGACCAAACTGCCCCGGTGTGATCACTGCCGATGAAGCCAAAGTTGGCATCATGCCCGGCTTTATCTTCAAAAAAGGCAATGTTGGTATCGTTTCTAAATCCGGTACCCTCACTTACGAAGCCGCCGACCAGGTAGCCAAGGCCGGACTGGGCATAACAACCGCCATCGGCATCGGAGGCGATCCCATCATCGGAACACCTACTAAAGAAGCCGTGGAACTGCTCATGAACGATCCCAATACCCACGGTATCGTAATGATCGGTGAGATCGGTGGGGGCATGGAAGCAGAGGCCGCCCGCTGGATCAAGGAACATGGCACCAAGCCCGTGGTTGGTTTCATCGCCGGACAAACAGCGCCTCCCGGTCGCCGTATGGGCCATGCGGGTGCTATCGTTGGTGGAGCAGATGATACAGCAGCCGCAAAAATGAAGATCATGCGCGAATGTGGCATCCACGTGGTGGACAGCCCCGCTGATATCGGCAAAACAATGGCTGAAGTGCTGAAAAAATAATTTTACAGCAACATCATATTTAAAACGGTGAACGAAAGTTCGCCGTTTTTTGTTTGCGGTACTGTGAGAAAAGCGATTTCAGGTTATTGATAGCCGCTGAACTTCTTAGACGGGTGCTGCCTGGTTTCAAAAAAAGTAATGATTTCAATTTCAGTTTCATTCCTTACTGCATAAAGGAGCATACACCTTCCATGAAGAATAGCTTCCCTGATGCCTGTTCTTTCTGATGGCCTGTATCGTCCCGGATTCTTCTCAATACATCCTATTGCAAACCAGGTTCTGGAAAAGAACTTCTCTGAAACATAAGGCGGCCATTTTTCATCCAGGTAAGCTGTTATTTCCCTGAATCTTTCTTTTGCTACATCCTTCCAGTTGATCTTGATGCCCTTAATGCGATTAACCATTCCTCCATTTCTTTCTTTACTACTTCATGAGGTGTTCCCGGTCCCTCTTCCGCCAAAGCCGCCTCAATATCATCCCATACGCGTTGGGGATAACGGCTCCTTCCGCCATCACGTAATAGGGATTGTTCTTCCCCTTCATCATCTTCTTCATAACGGACCTGCGTCCGCAGTTTCACTTCATGCATAAAAACTGGTTTTAAAAATCAAATGTAGGACTTCTTACAACACCAGTCAATCCGTTTTAACACTGTTTTTTCTACACGCTTATGTAATACTTTGTGGTTTTGCATTCTACATGCAACTATACCCGCTTCAGGGTAGTCAACCTGGTATTTGTTTTGATAACTTGTAGTAAAATTTGCAGCATGGTTCAGTATGGTAGTAAGTTTTGTATGTATTTGAGGCACGGATTTGTTTTGCTTTTGCTGTTAATCCCTTTTATGGGAAAAGCACAAACCTCGGATAAGATGTATGCGGCACATTGGAAGAAGATTGATTCGCTGATTAATAAGAAAGGGCTACCCAAAGACGCGCTCGCGGAAGTTGAAAAACTCAGCGCCCGCGCCACCCAGGAAAAGAATGAGCCGCAAAGGTTGAAAGCCCTGGTGTACCGGATCATTCTTACGGAACCCGTGCAGGATGCACCTGTTCCCGTATCCATCTCCATGCTGGAAAAGGAAATGTCTGGCGCCGCAGGCGTATCCCGTGCCATTCTTCAGAACATGCTTGCGGAACAATACTGGCGGTACCTCCAGAACAACAGGTTCCGGCTTTACGACAGAACAAATGTGGCTGCTCAAAAAAATGATAACATCAATACCTGGACCGCGGCTGATCTTCACCAAAAGATCAGCGCACTGTACCAGGCTTCCCTGCAAACACCGGAACAACTTCAGTCGGTGCAATTGTCTGCTTATGAACCATTGATCCGGAAAGGTAATATGCGGCACCTGCGTCCTACGATGTACGACCTGCTTGCTTTTCGTGCATTGGAGTATTATACAAATGAAGAAAGAACGATCATTCAACCGAAAGATCCTTTCCGTATCAATATGAACGCGGCTTTTGATCCGGCGGATCAGTTCGTTAAAGTGAAATTTCCCAGCTCCGATTCCGGTTCCCTGTACCATAAAGCATTGTTGTTGTTCCAGGACATCATCCGTTTTCATTTGTATGATAAAACACCGGATGCTTTGCTGGACGCGGATATTAAACGACTTTCCTTCGTTCGCGACCATGCCGTTCAGTCCGACAAAGATGAATTGTGGCGGATGAGTGTGCGGCACCTGACCACCCAGTACGGACAAACTCCCGCTGCGGCCCAGGCCTGGTACCTGCTCGCGGAGGACCTTGCTGAAAAGGCAGCATCTTATCAGCCGTTTGAAGATACCACCCACCGCTATGCGTACAAAGAAGCGTTGGCGATATGCGACAAAGTGCTTACCCAGCCCGATTCTTCAGAAGGGAAAACAAACTGTGCCGTGTTGGCAAGGGATATTCGCTCGAAAGAAATACAACTGCATACAGAGCAGGTGAACGTTCCCGGACAGCCATTCCGCTCACTCGTTTCTTTCCGGAATATTTCGGGTATCCATATCAGGTATATACGAATGACCAGCGCATTAAAAACGGAGTTGAAAAATAATAATTTCAACAAAGATTTCTGGAAAAGAATCGTTGGGCTTCCGGCTTTCCGGAACGCAATGCAGTCATTGCCCGTAAACGATGACTACCAAACCCATAAAACTGAAATCGCACATGAGGCGCTGCCCGTTGGAGACTACCTTTTACTGGTTGCCAACGATGCGGATTTTTCCCCCAATTCCTCCCTGCTTGCCTTGCAGCAATTCCATGTTTCCAATATTGGTTTTGTGCAGAAAGGAAGACAGGTATATGTGGTGAACAGGGATTCCGGTGTGCCGCTGGCCGGTGCTTCGGTGGAACTCTGGATGAACCAATACGATTACAATACCCGTAAATCCACGGAGCGTAAAATAGAAACAGTTACCACCAATAAGAACGGATTGGCCGCTTTCACCACGCAGGAAAAAGAGGTGTACAATATGCGCTTTGCGGTGCAATGGGGGAAGGAAAGGTTACAACTGGATGACGCGCAATACGTGGTATACTGGAACAATAATGAGGAGGTAGAAGAAAAGAGGACCAACCGTACCTATCTTTTTACCGACAGAAGCATTTACAGGCCGGGGCAAACGGTACAGGTGAAAGGATTGATTGTTGCGGAAGCACGCGCCTACAAGGCGGTGCAGCCCGGGATTACCACCACGCTTTATTTGTATGACGCGAATTATAAGGCGATCGATTCGGTGAAAGTGACCACCAACCGTTTTGGTTCCTACGCCGCCAGTTTCAGGCTGCCTGAAAACAAGCTGAACGGGAACTTCCAGTTGCGCGATGCGAAGCAGCAAGGCTATGCGTCTTTTAGTGTGGAAGAATACAAGCGCCCTAAGTTTTCAGTTGAATTGAAACAGCCATCGGGGATGTTCAGGCTGAACGATTCCGTGTATATTTCCGGAAATGCACTTGCGTTTGCAGGGAACAATATTTCAGATGCGGAAGTTGCCTACAAAGTAACAAGAACACGCTGGATCGTGTATTATCCCTGGTTTGGAAGAAGCGTATGGCCTCCACAGCGGCCCGGTAATGACGCGGTGATATTGAATGGTACCGCAAGAACGGACGATCAGGGGAATTTCTCCATTTCGTTTAAAGCGATGGCTGATATGGACCGGAAGGCTGATCCCAATGATGTTTTCCTGTACCAGGTTGAAGCCGATGTAACAGATGTGAACGGGGAAACAAGGTCGGCGCAAACCAGCGTGCGTATTGGTTACAAATCGGTTACGCTTGCTTTCTCGCTGCCCGCTGAAATGCCCGCGGATAGTTTGAAACAACTCTATCTCTTCGCCCGGAACAGCAGCGATTCAGCACAATCCTTACCCGCAACCATTCATATCCATCAGTTGAAAACGCCGGACCGAAATTTCCGGGAAAGATTATGGGAAAGGCCGGATCAGTTTGTGCTGTCAAAAGAAGCATATTACGCCGCTTTTCCGCATGATATTTACAGCAATGAAAATGAAGTGATGGCCTGGCCCAAACAAGGAGAAGCGGTGTATTCATCCAGTTATCACACCACTACCTATGGCGAATGGGAACAAAAGCTGCCCGCATTTAAACCAGGTTGGTATATGCTGGAAGCCAGTGTGGTGGACGCTTTTGGAGAACAGGTAACCACGAAATGGTACATGCACCTTACCGGAGCGCAGAAAACCGGTGTGATGTATGGCATTCACCTGGAGACCATTCCTGAACCCACTGTTCCGGGTCAAAAACTCACTGCCCAATGGCAGACCAACCTTCCCAAACCTGTGTTGCTGAAAGATGTCTTTCGGTCAAAAAATACGGTAACCGAACACATTACAGGGAATAAAACAAACGGTGCTTTCGATATCAATACAAATGAATCCGATCGTGGCGGACTGAATGTGATGCTCACCACGGTGAAGTACAACCGGGTTTATACCACCAGCACTATGGCGAATATTTTTTGGAACAACAAACTGTTAAAGATAGAAACCACCACTTTCCGTGATAAGTTATTGCCAGGCGCGAAGGAAACCTGGAGTTTTACCGTGAAGCCTTCTGAAGGTACGCTGGATACGGCCGAAGTGCTGGCCGCCATGTACGATGCCTCACTGGATGACCTGAAGCCGCACCAATGGAACAGGCCGTACTGGCCCAATAATTACAGCGGTGCGACCTGGCAGGGGAATGGAAATTTTGGCGCAACGGAAGCGCAGGTGAAGGAGATTGAAGTGGCTCCTCCGGTGTATCTGGTGAAAAGTTATGATGGATTGTTTACGCCAGAAACTTGGAATATATTTGATAATGATCGGATCAGGTATTTTATGCGCTCGGATGAGTTGTATGTTCAAGGTGATAGAGTTACAAAAGAGGTAGTCGCTTCTGCAGCAATATCCAAAGTTGAAGGAAAACAATTTACCGCTCCGGAAGTTGTCCCAGACTTTGAAACAGCGCCACCGCCCGCTCCAAATACCAGCAAGCCCGCTATCCGCGCCAATTTCTCCGAAACCGCTTTCTTCTTCCCGCAACTCACCACGGGTGCTAATGGCGCTTTATCCTTCAGCTTCACGATCCCTGAATCCCTTACCAGGTGGAAATTTATGGGCTTTGCGCATACCACTGAAATGGCATCGGGCTACCTGGAAAGAACGGTCGTTACACAAAAGGATTTGATGTTGCAACCCAATCTTCCCCGTTTCCTCCGGGAAGGTGACAGGATCGATCTCAGTACTAAAATCGCCAACCTCACCGATAAGGAAATGACCGGCCAGGTGGAACTCCAGTTACTGGACGCGGATACGCGCAAGCCGGTGGATGGCTGGTTCCAGAATGTGATGCCCAACCAGTATTTCACGGCAAAAGCCAAAGGTTCGGCCGCCATTCGTTTTAGCATCCAGATACCTTATCAATACGCGAAGCCTTTGGTGGTAAGGATGATCGCCAGATCCGGAGACCACAACGATGGAGAGGAAACCATACTGCCCGTATTGGCGAATAAAATATTGGTAACCGAAACATTGCCCGTGTTCCTACAGGGTGATGGCGTGAAAAAAATCAGTTGGGATAAGCTGAAAAAGAGCGGGGAAAGCGAAACCTTGCAACACCAGCGGCTCACCGTGGAATTTACTTCTAATCCCACCTGGTATGTGGTACAGGCGCTGCCTTCCTTGCATACCCCTGCTTATCCTTCGGCGGATAGCTGGTTCAATAAATTATATGCGCAGGCTATTGGCGCGGCAATTTTCAAAAAATCTCCCCGCCTGAAAGTGGTGATCGATACCTGGCTGAAAGGAGATTCGGCCGCATTGATAAGTCCGTTGGAAAAAAATCCTGAACTGAAAAATATTCTGTTGGAAGAAACCCCCTGGGTCCTTGAATCTGGCGATCAGCAGGAAAGAATGCGCAGGCTCCGGTTTTTACTGAACATGGCCGCGGTGGAAGACGATATGCAACAGGCATTAACTGAACTGAAAGCGTTACAAACGCCCAACGGTGGATTCAGTTGGTTCCCGAATGGTCCCGACAACAGGTATATCACGCAGTATATTACCACCGGGATTGGCCGCTTGAAAAAGAACGGCATGTTACCTGCTTCCCTGCAAGGCGAACTGGAGGAAATGGCCGCCAAAGCAGTGGTTTATCTTGATCTCCGCTTCCTGGAAGATTACAACCTGCTCCTGAAAAAGAAGGTGAAAATGGATGCCCAGCAATTGGGCGCTGAGCAGGTGTATCATTTGTACATGCGCAGTTTCTTCCCGGATCTATCGGTGGATAAAGCTGTTCAGACGGCGCTTACTTATTACCGTAAGCAGTCCGCTACTTTCTGGCAAAAACAAACTCGGTATGTTCAGGGACTTATCACGCAGGTGCTTCTCCGCAATAATGAACCTTCCCGCGCGGCCCAGGTGCTGAATTCCGTCAGGCAATACGCGGTAAGAACACCGGGTGAGGGCATGTACTGGAAAGAGAACCGCGGCGGCTACTATTGGTACCAGTCTCCGGTAGAAGTGCAATCTCTGCTGATAGAAGCTTTTGCGGAGAAAGGCGGCTTCGCTTCCGAAGTAAACGACATGAAGACCTGGCTGCTGCGCCTCAAACAAACCACGGATTGGGGTAACAGCGTGGCCACAGCCAATGCCTGTTATGCGTTGCTCATGAATGGTGCCGACTGGTTGAATAAAACGCCCGTGGTTTCCGTAAACATCGGCGGGCAAAACCTGACCGCCGATTCCATTGAAGCGGGAACCGGCTATTTTAAAAAGCAGGTGCAGCAGGATAAGATCAGTGCCGCTTCGGGAGATATTTCCATTAAAATTACCGGCGCTGGAACAGGTAGTGCAGCCCTTCCAGCCTGGGGTGCGGTATACTGGCAGTATTTTGAGCAACTCGATCGCATCACAAGTGCCGGAGCCGATTCCACGCTTTCTATAAAGAGAGTGTATTACAAGCAGAAAGAAACCGATGCAGGTACGGTGCTGGAGGAAATCAACAACCTCACACCTTTAAAACCAGGCGATAAACTCGTGGTGAGGATGGTGGTAACCACAGGAAGGAACATGGAATTTGTCCACCTGAAGGACCAACGTGCCGCTTCCCTGGAGCCTGTGCAGGTGTTGAGCCGCTACCAGTGGAAGAACGGACTGGGGTATTACCAGACGGTGAAAGACGCATCTGTTCAATTCTTCTTCGACTGGCTTCCGAAAGGAACGCACGTGTTGGAATACCCGCTGTTTATTACGCATACCGGTGTTTTCAGTACGGGCATCGGAACGGTGCAGAGTCTGTATGCGCCTGAGTTTGCAGGGCATAGTGAGGGAAGTGTGCTGCGGGTAGAGGAATAGTTTTTTTCACGCGGGTGTTTTTTTTTTCACGCAACGACGCAATGACGCAACGCCTTAATTTGTTGGCTAAAGTCTTTTGGGAGCATGTTGCTTTTCTTAACTGTGATCGCCGCAACTTAAACAATACTTTGCGTTGCGAGGAACGAAGCAATTGCGTGACCCCGCCGCTTTCTTATATTTGCGCCCATGCGCACTAAGGTATTGATCCTCGGCCAGGGCCTCTGCGGCACCTGGCTGAGTTATTTTCTCGAGCAGGCAGGAATCAGCTATATTGTTTTGGACAAAGCTCCAGGCATCACATCTTCCCGTGTTGCTTCGGGCGTAATCAACCCGGTAACCGGGCGCAGGCTTCAAAAAACCTGGATGGCCGAACAATTGCTGCCTTTCGCGGAAACGCACTACAAAGCGATGGGCGCATTGCTGAACGAGGAACTTATTTCGGCCACCACGATCCGTAATTTTTTTCCCACCTTCCAGATGCAGGAGGCTTACCGTAAAGTGGCGGAAGAGGACCCGCATTATGTGAATCCCTGGAGTGATGGCGCTGAATGGAGTTCTTATTTCGAATTTATGTTTGGGGCCGGCGAAATTGCCCCGGCCTATTGGATCAGGCTCCGGACCATGCTGGATGCGTGGCGGAAAAAACTGGTCGCCACCAATAAGTTGGTGGAAGATATTTTTGAATGGAGTGAAGTGTCGGTGGAACAAAATATTGTTCATTACAAAGACATTGAGGCGGAATACATCGTTTGTTGTGATGGGGTGGCGGCCCTGGATAACCCGTATTTTTCCCGGCTGCCCTTTGCCCCGAATAAGGGAGAGGCGCTGTTGCTTTCCATACCGGGATTGCCCGGCGGAAATATTTACAAAAAGGGGATCACGCTGGTGCCCTGGGATGAGCCGGGTGTATTCTGGGCGGGGTCCACTTATGAACTGCGGTTCACTGATCCTGGTCCGACCGAGCAATTCAGAACGAACACGTTGTTGCAACTGAAAAATTTTCTGAAACTGCCTTTTGAAGTGATCGATCATTGGGCGGCGGTGCGTCCTGCCACGGTGGAACGAAGGCCTTTTGTGGGATTTCATCCTGTGTTTCCAAGGGTAGGGATACTCAATGGGATGGGCACCAAAGGCTGCTCGCTTGCGCCCTGGTTCGCAAAAGAGCTAACAGCACATATTACAGACAACACGCCCATTACACCGCAGGCGGCGGTAGACCGTTTCCGGGGCCTGCTCACCAAACAAATCAGCTGATACCAATATGGAAGAAAAGAAGCCTGCTTATACCATTCCCGCGCGTTTTCGTCAACTTGAGAACCTGCACATCCTTTTCTGGCTCATCAAAGACCTTTGCTGGTGCCTTTTGTTTAAACCATTGGGCATATTCATGATTCTCCCCACCATTTCCGTTGCCCTGTTCATCACCTGGCGGAACCGGAGGATATTTTCAGAATTGATGCACAACCTGGCCATCTCGCTGTGGATCGTGGCCAATAGCATCTGGATGATCGCTGAATTTTATGAGGTGGATGAGCAGGTGAAGCCGTATTGCGTGATTCCTTTTTCGCTGGGGTTGGCGTTGTTGCTGTATTATTATATTGTTTATAAGATGATTCAGAAGAAAGGAAAGGATGTGGTGGTAGAAACGGAGGAGCGGTTGGGGTGAATCTATGCCGCACACAGCGGATCCTGCCGCAACAATTTCCGCATCGCCTCATACAAATCCGGCAACTCCCTTCGTAAACTAACCGGGTTCTCAAAAAATACCTCCACGCTCACCGCCCAGAATTCGTTGTAATTCGATGCCGCGTATTCACCCAGCAAAGTGCTCTTTCCTTTCTGCATCTCGTTAAAAATAGGACGTGCCACTTTAGAGAACTGGTGGAACTCTTTTTTGAAGTGCTTATCCTCCTCCGTTTCTGAAACGAAATTCACGTACGCGAGGGCGTGTGCCATTTCGTGTAAACCGAGGTTGGAGTTCGTGGTCATCTGGCGGATGCCTTTCCTGAAGTTGTCCCAGGAGAGGTAGATGCCGCTGTGGTCCACGTGGCCCATGAAGGGCATGGAGTAATAACCATATTGGTAGTCTTCACGGAGCACATAGATGTTGCGGAAGTAATTCAGTAAAAAATGATCCAGGCCCAATGTGAGTTGCACGGCTACGGCGCTGATGAGGATGGGCATTTCATCGTGCTCCTCGATTTCCACATAATGGAAGCGGTGGGAGTGGCGGAAAAGAAAGGTCCGGAATAGAAACTTTTGCTGCTCCTCTGTGGGAAGTCTGTTGTAATACATGAAATTGGCCGAGATCACCTGGTGGTAATGCGGGGCATGCTGCGCGAAGCGCCGAAGATGGCGTTTGAAGAACCATTTTTCTCCCGCCTTCCTGCATAAGAAGACGACTCCTGCGATCAATAGCGCGATCAGAATAGTGTAGATCATTTCCATAAGGGCTCCTTTTGAGGTTCGGTAAAAACGTGTAAAAGGCCATTCAGGAATGGATTAAATACGGAAAACGGTCTTTCGGGGGATGGGATTCCAGGTAGGGGAATGAGGGTGCCGGAAAAATAGAAAGAATAGCTGGAAAATGGAAATGCCTGTTATAAGTTATTGAAAGACATTTTTATACATATATACTTGTTAGGAGAGTGCTTTCCAGGCGAGCGGGTCCTGGTTCAGGAGCTGGCACATGGCTTCATAAAGATCGGGCATCTCACTGCGCATTTGCATGGGTTTCTCAAAAAAAGTCTCCACGCTTACGGCCCAGAACTCGTTGTAGTTGGTGGCGGCATAAGAATCCAGCAGGAATTGTTCGCCGCGCTGCATCCGGTTAAATATGGGCCGGGCTATTTTAGAGAAATCCCTGAACTGCCCGCGGAAATGGGGGTCGTGGCCGGAATCGCTCATAAAGTTCACATAAGCCAGCGCGTGCGCCATTTCGTGGATGCCTACGTTGTGGGCGTCGTTGTAATTCTGAAATCCGCGGAGGAAATTGTTCCAGGAGAGGTAAATACCGGAATGGTCCACATGTCCCATGAAAGGCATGTTGTAGTGGCCATAGCGGTAGTCTTCCTTCAATACATAGATCACTTTGAAATGATCGAGGAGGAATTCGTTGAGGCCGAAAGTGAGTTGTACGGCTGCCGCACTGATCAGAATGGGCATCCTTTCCTGCGGCTCAATGTTCATGTACCTGAATTCGCGGGCATGCATAAATACAGTAACGCGTTTCAGGAAACGCACCTGTTCTTCGACTGGAAGTTGCCGGTAGTAGTGGTTGTGTTCCAGGAGATGCTCATGGTAGGAACGGGAATTCGTTTTCAGGTCTTTGCGCCATTTTTTACGCCGGAGCATGGCCTGGAACAATTTTGCCAGGAACGGGGCCAGGATCACCAGTAAAAGGGTGGCGATCACGATCGGGTTGTCGAGGTCGGGGCGGAGGGAAGGGGAGGTAGCGGTATCCGTCAGGGTTTCCGCCGGTAGACGGGGATTATTTCCGGGGGCAAGGAGGAGCTTTCCCGTTGAGTCAATCTTGGTATAGAGGGTATCGTTCGGCATTCCAATAGGAAACGTTTCAAATATCGTCCTTATTTTCTTTTCGCCTACCTTTGCACCTCATTTTAAGCATTTTAATAACTTTCTATATGTACAGAACCCATACCTGCGGCGAACTGAGAGCGGCCCATACCGGAACGGAAACAACCCTGGCCGGCTGGGTGCAGACCGTCAGGAAATTCGGCAGCATCACTTTTGTGGACCTCCGCGACCGCTACGGCATCACGCAGCTCGTATTCAGCGAATCGCTCAACCAACAATTGGATGAGCAGCCGCTGGGCAGGGAATTTGTACTCCAGGCCACAGGCGCCGTGGTGGAAAGGACCAATAAGAACCCGAATATCCCCACGGGTGATATAGAGATCAATGTTACTTCTTATAAAATTCTGAATAAATCCGCCGTTCCACCCTTCACCATCCAGGATGATACCGATGGGGGAGATGACCTCCGGATGAAGTTCCGTTACCTTGACCTCCGCAGGAACGCCGTGAAAAAGAACCTGGAACTGCGTTACGCTGTGAACCGGGCCGCCAGGAACTACCTCCATGAAAACCATTTTATGGATATCGAAACGCCGTTCCTGATCAAATCCACACCCGAAGGCGCGCGCGATTTCGTGGTGCCTTCCCGCATGAACCAGGGACAGTTCTATGCGCTCCCGCAATCGCCGCAAACCTTCAAGCAATTGCTGATGGTGAGCGGCTACGACCGTTATTACCAGGTAGTGAAATGTTTCCGTGACGAGGACCTGCGTGCTGACCGCCAACCTGAATTTACCCAGATCGATTGTGAAATGGCTTTCGTGGAACAGGAAGATATCCTCACCATGTTCGAAGGCATGATCAAACATATTTTCAGAGAAGTAAAAAATGTGGACATCACCGAAAAAGTGCAGCGCATGAGCTGGGATGAAGCCATGACCCGCTACGGCAACGATAAGCCCGATATCCGCTTCGGCATGGAAATCACTAACCTGAAATCTCCTTTCACCGGAGACGACAACGCTACCATCGCGGCCGCAGGCTTCAAAGTATTTGATGACGCGCAAACCGTGCTCGCCATCTCTGTGCCCGGTTGCAGCGAATACACCCGCAAACAAACCGATGAACTCACCGACTGGGTAAAACGCCCGCAGATCGGCATGAACGGGCTGGTGTTCATCAAATGCAATACAGATGGCAGCTTCAAAAGCAGTGTCGATAAATTCTTCGATGCCGATAAATTAAAGCAACTGGCCGCTGATTGTAAGGCGCAACCCGGCGATCTGATCCTGATCCTTGCCGGTCTGGAAGAAAGAACCCGCAAAGCCACGAGTGAACTGCGCCTTGAAATGGGTGAACGCCTTGGTATGCGGAAAAAAGATGAGTTCAAACTGTTATGGGTACTCGATTTCCCGCTTTTCGAATACGCGGAGGCGGATGGCGATGAACCCGGCAGATGGGTGGCGCGCCACCATCCGTTCACCTCTCCGAAACCGGATCATATCAGTATCATGATCAATAATAATCCGGTGATCGAGGACCAGGCCAACTACCTGTCGCATCCTTACGCGGGCATCAAGGCCAACGCCTACGATATGGTGCTGAACGGCAACGAAATTGGCGGTGGTTCCATCCGGATCTTCCAGCGTGAACTCCAAGAGAAAATGTTCGCGGCCCTGGGCATGAGCGACGAAGAAGCACGCCACAAATTCGGGTTCCTGCTCGGCGCCTTCGAATACGGCGCGCCACCACACGGCGGCATAGCCTTTGGCTTCGACAGGCTCTGCTCCATCATGGGGGGCAGCGAAAGCATCCGGGATTTTATCGCCTTCCCCAAAAACAACAGTGGCCGGGATGTGATGCTGGATGCACCTTCCGAAATTGACGCGAAACAAAAGAAAGAACTGGGACTGAACTAAGTTTCAGCCTCCGCAATATCCTTTATGAAGAAATTCACGAATATAACAGGTGTACTTTCCTGGATCAACCTGATCATCGGCGGGTTGATTACGCTTTTCGGACTGATCCAGGCATTGATGGGCGGTGGCATTGTAGCCATATTGCAACTGCTGCTGATAGGATCAGTTGTACTGCACAGTTATGCGGCGCTCCAACTGAGGAAGAGTATTGTAAACCCTGAATTTCCTTTGGACAGCAAAACGCCCACCGGTATTCGTTTTATCGGGTTTCTTGCCCTGATGCTTGGGGTGGGTTGTGTGTTTCAGGGTGTACAAGTGATCGGCAATACAAAAGAACTTATAGACCAGGTTGAACTGCCTGAAATGCCCAAAGAAATTAACGTGGAGAAGATGTTCCGCGGCGTAGGGTATTTTGTGCTGGTGTTCGGTTTGTCTGTAGCTATAAATGTCTTGCTGAACATTTCTTTGTTGAAGTGGTACAGGCAGCGGGAGCAGGGATAAGAGAAAGATTATGCAAAAGCCTCGCTATACATCTTTCTGATTTTCTTATGCATTTTTATTAGCGCAAAACTCCAGGCTAGTTGTACCGTTACCACAATAGGATAAATGAGCACAATAACGTCCGAACGTTGCGGCGTAAAATATTCCGGTGCATAGATGCTGCCAAGCGCTACAAGTGCCAGGAATAACGCGGCAGGTAAACAATACAGGTATTCCATCTTACGGAGGACAGCTATGCTTAATAACGGGAGCTTACGTTCACTACGGTTCCTGTATAGAATATTGTTCCCTGATACTATTAATACCCCTAAATTGATGATGTTGAAAATGTGCAGCAGCACTGGTAATGTTTCTTTTGAATACCCCGCTTTAACGGTCCAGATTGCGCCTGCAAATATTAATAAGATCAGTATTAATCTTGGAAGTGTGAAATTTGCCCTGAGCTCCTTAAAGTAGGATTGTTTAACGGTACGGGCGATCTCCCGCTTCTTTGTGTTCAGAATCATACTCCAATCGCTTACAAACTCGCGAAAACGGGTTTCGTTTTTAAATGCGACCTGCATTTCAGTGGCATTGTACCCTTTCTCTTCCAGGAGAGAACAGATGTGGTCAGCAAGCTCTAACTGAACATCATATTCTTTAATTCCTTTTTTCTCGCAAAAGCGTATCGCTTCCTGTTGCATAGGATCCATTTCAGGTGAATTGAGGTTTTATGATGGTGTGCATTGTTTCAAGGAATGATTTCAACTCATCCATCGCTTTGGCGGATGCTTTTTTCCCGGCTTCCGTTAACTTGTAATATTTTCGGATGCGGTTCCCTTCTCTTGCGGTCTCCACTTCCAGTGCGCCGTCAGCTTCAAGTCTGTGGAGCAAGGGGTATAAAGCGCCTTCGGTAATATGTAGCGCCCCATTACTCCGCTGTTTGACCTCTTGTGTAATTTCATATCCATACATGCGCTTCCGCTCTTTTAAAAGTTGAAGCACGATCGGCTCCAGGCATCCCCGGTATAAACCTGAATTGTTCATACACGAATATACATAACTTTCTTATGTATATCCATCTTTTTCTTTTCCCACCCCTCATTAAATTTTACCTTAGCAGTCTTTCAAACTAAGCGCATGTTAGTACCCAATATACCGCTTGCGGAACGGCTTCGTCCACAACAACTGGACGATCTTGCCGGGCAGCAGCACCTTACCGGGCCAGGCAGCATTCTACGCAAAGCTATCGCCCAGGGCAAAATTCCTTCCATGATCCTGTGGGGGCCACCGGGCGTGGGAAAGACTACGATGGCCCATATTATAGCCCATACCCTTGAAGTGCCGTTCTACACGTTAAGCGCAATTTCTTCCGGCGTGAAAGAAGTACGTGAAGTGATTGAAAAGGCCAAACTGGATAGCCAGTCGATCCTCTTCATAGACGAGATACACCGGTTCAACAAAGGGCAGCAGGACGCCTTATTGGGCGCAGTGGAGAAAGGTACCGTAACACTGATCGGCGCCACCACCGAAAACCCATCTTTCGAAGTGAACAGCGCCTTGTTGAGCAGGTGCCAGGTATATGTATTGAAGGCATTAGATAAAGATGATCTCCTGCGACTGATAGAAGACGCTTTCCGGCGCGATGATTACCTGCGGGAAATTGAAGTCCAGGTGAAAGAAACAGAAGCCCTCTTGCGCATATCCGGCGGGGATGGCAGAAAATTGCTTAACCTTTTGGAACTGGTGGTCACCACCTTGGGAAAGAACGGCGTAATTACCGATGATGCCGTGATGGAGATCGCCCAGCAAAAAGTGGCGATGTATGATAAACAAGGCGAGCAGCATTACGATATTATTTCCGCTTTCATTAAATCCATCCGCGGAAGCGATCCCAATGCCGCGGTGTACTGGCTCGCGAGGATGCTGGCGGGAGGAGAGGATATTAAGTTCATCGCCCGCAGGCTGGTAATCCTGGCCAGTGAAGATATCGGCAACGCGAATCCTAATGCGCTGTTGCTGGCCAATGCCACTTTTGAGGCCGTGAACAAGATCGGTAACCCCGAAGCACGGATCATTCTGTCGCAATGCGCCACCTACCTGGCGGCATCCGCCAAAAGTAACGCCTCTTATATGGCCATCAACGAAGCGATGGCAATGGTAAGCAGGGAAGGGGACCTCCCGGTTCCCATGCACCTCCGCAACGCGCCCACCAAACTGATGAAGGAACTGGGCTACAAACAAGGCTACCAGTATTCCCACGATTACAATAAAAATTTCTCCCCACAGGAATACCTTCCTGAAAAAATCGCCGGAACAAAGTTTTATGATCCCGGGAAAAACGCCAGGGAAGAAGAACTGCGCAAACACCTGAGAAGTTTGTGGCAGGAAAAATATGGGTATTAAAAATATGTGTATGCAAAAGCAGGGTAGTTTTCCACGGGTAGAGTGGATTTGTAAACATTTTTCTGAATTGAATACTGAAGCGTTGTACCAGATCGTTCAATTGCGGATCGAAGTATTTATCGTGGAGCAGCAGTGCGTTTTCCAGGACCTGGACAATAAGGACCGGGTTTGCGACCACCTGATGGCCTGGCAGGAAGGGAAGCTGGTCGCATACACCAGGCTGGTGCCACCGGGTGTTTCTTACGAAGAACCATCTATCGGAAGGGTGGTTACTTCCCCATTGGTGCGGAGAACAGGTATCGGGAGAATATTGATGGAAAAATCAATCGCGCTGGTACACAATAAATACGGAAAAATCCCGATTAAGATAGGAGCACAATGCTACCTTAACAAATTTTACACATCTCTGGGATTTATTTCCGAAGGTGATGTTTACCTGGAAGATGGCATTGAGCACGTGGCTATGAGGCTGCCGGTCTAAGTTCAAAGATCGTGCCGGAGAACGGAACGGCAGCAGGTTGATCCAATACTATTTGAAAACTAAAATCTAATATTCATGAAGAAGAAGTTACACTCTTTTTTGGGAACGGGTGTATTCGTAGGGTTGCTCTTATCCTGGCAAACATCCTTCTCGCAATCGCTCTCTTTTGGAAACCCCGGCCTTGAAATAGGGCTGAACGTCGCCCCGATGAACTTCCTGGGGGATGTGGGCGGAAACTACGGAGAAGGCAAACGATTCCTCAAAGACAACAATTTCGAATTTTTCCGGTTAATGAAAGGCGTATATGCCACCGCGCACCTTTCTCCCGCGTTTGGTATTCGTGTAGCCGTGAACGTTGGTCGGCTTGAAGGACACGATAGTGTGATCAATGGCAAAGGCGGCCTTGAAGAAGCCCGTCGTGCACGTGATCTCGGCTTTAGGTCTAACCTCCTCGAGGCGTATGGCGCCATTGAATTTTACCCCACCGTATTTTTTGAAGACGATCCTTCTGATGTATGGCACAAGTTCCGCCCCTACGGTGTGATTGGCGCGGGTATCTTCAAATTCAATCCCCAGGCGGAATACATCAATCCTGCCACCAAAGCAAAAACATGGGTTGACCTTAAACCCTTGCGTACCGAAGGACAGGGCATGGCCGAATATCCCGACAGGAAGGAATATAAACTCACTGAAACACTCATCCCCGTTGGCATTGGATTCAAATACTATGTGAACGAACGTTTCCATGTAGGATTCGAAGTGATGCACCGCGTTACCTTCACCGATTACATTGATGATGTAAGCACCAACTACATTGATCCCGCATTATTCGCCAATTACCTGCCAGCGAATCAGGTAGCGGTGGCCTACCAGATGTCGGACAGACAAAACTTTTTCCAGAGCAATACCCGTCCTGGTTTCACCCGTCGCGAAGGTGATCAGCGTGGTAACCCCAAGCAGAACGACTCTTTCTTTTCGGCCGGCATCAAACTGGGTTGGAGAGTAGGAAGCCTGCTTGATAAAGCATCGCTCCGCCAGACCCGTTGCCCGGTATGGTAAACAACAAATTCAATTAGCAATAAGGCCCGTATTTAGATCCGTACCCTGATTTTTGTTTTATCCCTAACCCCCGTGCCCGTGTGCGTATGAGAAAATGCTACTCTGTTTCGTTTATTCGTTCCTGTAAGTTGTTGCTTCCGGTATGTTTGAGTTTTGCCGGACTCCAATTGTATGCAGGCGTCTTCCAACTGGAACGAAGCGTTTCTTTATACGCATGCGGGCCATTTTTCCGAGCCCCGCTTTATGCTCCGGCCAGTATCAGTTTTCAGCCGGTGAGCGGACTAACTGCTTCTCTGGTAAACAACAAAGAAGTTCAGTTGCAATGGGAATTGTCCGATGAGAAGAACATTCTTCATTTCGAAATTCAGCATTCCACCAACGGAAGAAGTTTCAGCGCGGTAGGCATCGTTAAATTCAAACTCAATACCGAGGCTTCCAAAGCGGCTTATACTTTCCTGCATACACAACCGGTTTCCGGAAAGAATTACTACCGCATAAAAACGGTGTACCTTAACCGCAGCGCTGAGCAGTCTGTTATCGTCCCAATACAATACTCCACGGATGAAAAGGATAAAAAGGAAGCGGTTGTTTTCCCCAATCCTTCGGCAAATGGCATTGTATATTTCTCTACAACATCCTCCCGTTCCGCGCAGTATCAACTGTATGTATTTGACCTGGACGGAAAACTGGTGCGGCAAAAACTGATTCAATCCAACCAGACCACCATCCTGCAACAACTCAGTAAAGGAACCTACCTTTTCGAGATATTTAAAAATGATGAAAGAATAGACAGCGGCCAGCTTATCGTAAGATAACCGCCATTAACTTATTGCCCCGGAGCGCTCTTAAGAATCTGATATCCCGGTTGAATAACAGCCTGATCCGTTCCCTATTTTTGAGTGTACCTTTGAAACAAAAAGATTTTTTTGAAGTAGTTCCGGGGCCCCCCATTGCGAGGCACCGCAGGTGCCGAAGCAATCTCCCCTCGCCACCCACCCAATCCCCCCGCACCTCAACAAGCTCCCCACTCAAAACAAGCTCCCCACTCCAACCAACCCCCCCGCACCCAACCAGCAAACCAACCCCTCCCCAACTCATTCCTCCTCCCCATCCCCCGCCTCGCCCCACAAATCCTTCCATCCCTTATTCATCCCCTCCACCAACTTCTCCTTCGCCCTCCTGTTCCCGCCCTTTATCCTCTGCTCCTCCTCCCGCGCCTCTCTCAAAGTCCCGAACCACCGATAATACACCAGCTTATCCACATTATACCTCCTGCTAAAACTCTTCCCGTAAAACCCCGACTGATGCTCCAGCAACCTCCGCCTCAAACTAACCGTAGACCCCACATACAACACATTATGATAACTATTCGTAATTAAATACACCGCACCTCTTCTCATCCCACACCATTTTCAACAAAGTTCCGCACCTGTACCCAATAAAAATCCACCCGGCCAAAACACCATTCAACACACCGTGATTATCTCCTCCCGCAATCGGTATTTTAACCCAACGGCAAACCCCTTCAATGGAAATCTTCCCTGAAAACCTTACATTTAGTTTCCCAAAATCATTTGACCCATGCCCATCCGAATGGTAGATGATCCCCAGGATCCTAACGAATACAACGACAACAACGATTCCGGCGGCGGTGGTTCCCGCGGTGGTGGCGGCTTCTCCGGCGGCGGAGGCCTATTCAATCTATTGCCGCTTTTGTTGGGTCTTTTTCGCGGCAAAGGCATCCTCTTCCTGCTCGTGATCGGAATAGGCGCGTATTTCCTGATGGGTCGTGGTGGCGGTTGCGCTACCGGCAGCGGCATGTTCGATCAGTTGTCTAAGCTGGCCACGGGTGGCGTACTCGATCCAAAGCAGTTCGCGAAAGCCGAAGTGTATGAAGGACTGGAAGATGACCAGGGCAAGAATCCCCTGCCGGAAGCCGTATCCCTGCTGCGTTTTGCACCCTCGGCACAAAACCAGGGCGCACAGGGCAGTTGTGTGGCCTGGAGCAGCGCTTATGCGGCCCGCACCATCCTGGAAGCTGCCCGCACCGGTGAAAATCCCGATAACATCGCTTTCTCTCCGGCATTCCTTTACAACCAGATCGGACTGGAAGGTTGCCAGGGTTCCTACATCATCCGTGCCATGGAATATATGCAGGGAAAGGGCGCTGTTCCTTACGACGCTTTCCCTTACGATGAAAACAATTGTACCCGCCAGCCGCCGCCATCCCTCGTACAGGAAGCGGCGCAGTACCGGATGCACGGCTTCAACCGGCTTACGGCCACTGAAAGTACCCGGGACATTTCGATCAGAAGTATTAAGGAACACTTGTCCACGGATGCCCCGGTTGTGATCGGCATGATGGTGGGACAAAGTTTCATGCAACCCATGATGGGGCAAGCCCTCTGGGAGCCTGCTCCGGGAGATGAATCCATGATGGGCTTCGGTGGTCACGCCATGTGTGTGGTGGGTTATGACGACCGTAAATACGGCGGCGCTTTCCTGCTCTACAACAGCTGGGGGCCGGAATGGGGCAACAACGGCACCGCATGGGTGCGGTACGGCGATTTTAAACGGTTCGTGCGGGAAGCTTATGGGGTGAATACCATGCCCGCCACGGAAACAATACAGCGAACGCCGCTTGAAGTGTCGGTGGGTTTGGTGAAAAATGAAGATAAATCATACATCGCGTTGAGGTCAACGGGAGGAAATGGCCTGGAGACTACCCGTAACATTGAAGCGGGAACACGTTTTAAAATTGAAGTGAAGAACAATGTTCCCTGTTATATTTATGTTTTCGGGCAGGAAACGGATGGCTCAGGTTATATCCTGTTTCCCTATCCTTCTGAAGACGATCCCAAACAATCGAAGCATACACCTTATTGTGGCATCACGGGATACCGGTTGTTTCCGAAGAACCAGTCATTGATGGCAGATAGTCTGGGTACGCGCGATTTTATGGCTGTGGTGGTCAGCAAAGAACCCATTGATCAGTTCGCGTTTAATGCGCAACTCAACAATGCATCCGGCGACTATGCGGCGAAACTGAATTCCGCGCTCCGTTCGGTGAATGCCGGAAGCGCAACCGTTTCCACCACTTCAAACGGAATGGTAGCATTGCGTTCCAACGCTGCGGATGGCGCAATGGGCTGTTTGGTGCAGATTGGGAAGAACAACTAGTTCACTTATAAAATAACGGTTGCCTATGTCATCTTTCCGTGATATTGTTGCGAACCCGCTCAAGCTGCGGCTCTTCCTGGTCACAAAATTGCCATCGGCCTATTTTGCAGGTGTGCGTGTGCGTTATTTCGATGGGGAAAGGGCAAACGTTTCGGTTCCTTACAAATGGTTCTCCACCAACCCATTCCGGTCTACTTATTTTGCCTGTCTTGCCATGGCGGCTGAAATGAGCACCGGATTGCTGGCCATGAATGCCATATTTGGAAGAAAGCCAGCAGTTTCCATGCTCGTGGTGAAAATGGAAGCCGAATATTTTAAAAAGGCCATCAGCCACACTTTTTTTGAATGTACAGATGGCCATGAAATAGCGCAAGCGGTGGAATTGGCCTGTTCCTCCGGAGAAAGCACCCAATTTACCGCCACCGCTACCGGGAAAAACACAGCAGGCGAAACCGTGGCCGTATTCCATTTCACCTGGTCCTTCAAACAAAAAACACAAACATAACAGCTATCAATACTCGAATAAACGAATCCTCTCGTGTTGTTCCTGCCCCTCTCCGGCCGGAGAGGGGTTGGGGTGAGGCGTTTCTACAAATCAAGAGAACTATAACCAATCAATCCATCCCTCCAAAAAATAAAATCATGAAAATAGCATTCCACGGCGCCGCAAGAACAGTTACAGGTAGCAAACACCTCCTTACACTGGCCAACGGCAAACAAATACTCCTCGATTGCGGCATGTTCCAGGGCATGGGCAAACAAACAGATGTATTGAACCGCAGCTTCGGTTTTGACGCGGAAAAAGTGGACATACTCGTTTTGTCCCATGCGCACATAGACCACAGCGGGCTGATCCCAAAACTGGTGAAAGAAGGGTTTAAAGGAAAGATTTACTGTACCCCCGCCACCCGCGACCTGTGCGGTATTCTCCTGGAAGATTCCGCCCAGATACAGGAAGATGATGTGAAGTATGCGAACAAGAAGCGCGCATCAGAAGGGCAGCCCTACCTCAGGCCACTGTACACCAAAGAAGATGCCGCCGCCGCGATGTTGTTGTTCGAACAAAGGGAATACGGCGGCTGGTTCTCCATTGATGAAGATGTAGACGTTCTTTTTACCGATGCCGGCCACATCATCGGCAGCGCGGCCGTTCACCTGAAGATCAGGGAAAACGGACAGGAAACACGGCTCACCTTCAGCGGAGACGTGGGCCGGTACAGGGACGTGATCCTTCGTTCCCCCGAAGATTTTCCCCAAACGGATTTCCTCCTCCTCGAATCCACTTACGGCAATAGTTTGCACGACCTCCACGAAGCCACGCCCGACCTGCTCCTGGAATGGATCGAAAAAACATGTATCCGGAAAAAAGGTAAACTCATTATCCCCTCTTTCAGTGTGGGACGTACGCAGGAACTGCTTTTCGCGCTGAACCAGCTTGAACTGGAACGAAGGCTGCCCGACCTCGATTATTTTGTGGACAGTCCATTGAGTATTGAAGCCACCGAACTCGTAAAAAGGCATCCGAAATACTTCAACAAAACCATCCAGAAAATACTGGAAAGCGATGATGATCCGTTCCGTTTCAAAGGACTGCGTTATGTGAAGTCTGTAGACGAATCCAAACTGCTTAACTTCCGCAACGAGCCTTGTGTGATCATCTCGGCGAGCGGTATGGCGGAAGCGGGCAGGGTGAAACACCATATCTCTAACAATATTGAAAACAGCCGGAACGCGATTCTGATGGTGGGTTACTGTGAGCCGCGCTCCCTGGGCGGCAGGCTGATGGCAGGGCAGAAAGAAGTGGGCATTTTCGGCATACAACACGAAGTACACGCGGAGATAGGTTCTATCCGCAGTTTAAGCGCCCACGGCGATTATGAGGACCTTTGCCAGTTCATCGCCCGCCAGGACCCGCGCCAGGTAAAGAAAATTTTCCTGGTACACGGTGAATTGCCCGTGCAGGAAGACTTTAAGGAGCGACTCCTGCGCAAAGGCTTCTGGGACGTGGAGATACCTGAAATGCACCAGGTGTTCGGCCTCGGATAATGGCCTATATTTGCAGGCTTGAACCAATCTCGATATTGTTATGACGCCGTTCCGTACGCGACTGTACCTGCTATTGATTGGTCTGGGGTTATCCGCAGGCATATTTGCGCAGAATACACTTACACAGATCGATTCCTCCCTGTTTGTGATGGATACGCTCAGGCCGCTGTTGCAGAAGTTCGGCAACGTCAGGTTTTCCGGGTACATGCAAACACAGTTCCAGCTTACCAAAAATGATGGCACCAAAACCTATAATGGCGGCGACTTTCAGCCCGCCAGCAATAGCAGGTTCATGATGCGGAGGGGCAGGATCAGGCTAGATTATCTTTTGCTGAGTGAAGAAAATCTGCCCCGCGTGTTTTTCGTGTTCCAGTTTGATGGAACGGAGCGCGGGGTCAATATCCGTGATTTCTGGGGAAAGGTGTATGAGAATAAATTCAATGTGTTTTCCCTCACTACAGGTGTTTTCGCCAGACCTTTCGGTTACGAGATCAACTGGTCGTCGGTGGTGCGCGAAGCGCCGGAACGGGGGCGGATGTCGCAGATATTGTTGCAAACGGAACGCGATCTCGGTGCGATGTTGTCATTCGAACCACAACGCAATAGCCATAAACTTCGTCCCTTAAAGATAGACCTCGGCTTATTCAATGGACAGGGCCTCCCGGGAAGAGCGGATTTCGACAGCAGAAAAGACATGATCGCAAGGGTGAGTATGCGCCCTGTAAAGCTGGTGCACAAAGTGAATTTGTCGGGAAGTGTATCCTATTACCATGGCGGTACGCAACAGTTTTCAAAATACGTATACGAACATGCGAAGAACAGGCTGGGAGAACCGACAATGGCCGTGGATTCCAGTTTAACGAATATTGGTGAATATTCCCGCCGACAGTATTACAGTGCCGACGCGCAGTTGAAAATAAAGAACAGCTTCGGTTTGTCGGAGTTCAGGGCCGAATACTGGCAGGGCACACAGCCCGGCAGCGAACTCACCACGGTAAGTTTCCCATCTCAAACGGAGGCTGCACTTCCGCGTTATATCCGTGATTTCAACGGCGGCTTCTTCTATTATTTACAGAACATCGTGAACAACAAGCACCAGTTCGTGATGAAATATGATTGGTACGATCCCAACATTCACGTGAAAGGGATGGAAATAAAACCCGGCATGAACCTCTCGGAAGCCGATGTCCGCTACAATACATTGGGCATGGGTTATGTGTATTACCTGAATGATCACTTTAAGGTGACCACCTGGTACGATATGGTGAAGAACGAAGAAACCGCATTACCCGGTTATACGGAAGACATCGAAGACAATGTGTTCACCGTGCGTGTACAATATAAATTCTGATTACTGCTCTTCCTGGAACACGAGCAGGCTTTCGAGTATCACGTGTTTCTTTTCAGGTTCTCCGCCGTTCACTTCTTTGTTCAGCAATTGCATCAGCATATTGGTGGCCTCTTCACCCTGTTGGTAGGGGAACTGTTCCACCGAAGCCATGGGCGGATGGTCGAGGTAATGCACGATGGGCAGGTTCGCGTAGCTCACGAAGCAGATGTCTTTGTTTACTTTCATCTTCATTTTCTTCGCGTACTGGATGGCATCCAGCGCTACATAGTCGTTGAAAGCTACAATAGCCGTGGGCCGGTTCTTCAGCGAAAGCAACTGCTGCATGGCTTTGTGCGTGCTTTCTTTGGTGAGGTCGGTATCCGCGATCAGCGCGGGATCTATCTTTAAACGGTTCTTCTTCAGGGCTGCCTCGTAACCTTCCTGGCGCTCGTCGGTAATGCCGATGCTTTCCGGTCCTTTCAGGAAGCCGATGCGTTTGTGGCCGCTTTTCAGCAGGAACAATACCGCTTCGGTGGTGCTTTGCAACATAGAGCAGTTCACCTTGTAGTAGTGTGGTTCGCGGGGTACCCGGTCGAAAAATACGACTGGTATATTGTAATTCGTGAGTTGCTCAAAATGTTCGTAGGTATAAGTGTTCTTCGACACAGAAACCAGGATGCCGTCCACCCGGTGTTTGCGCATGGTTTCCACGATCTGTTTCTCGCGTTCCACATCATCGTGCGATTGCCCTACAAGAACGTTGTAGTTGTTCCTTGTGGCGGCGTCTTCAATCCCGCTGATGGCCTGGGAAAAGAATTCCTCCCCGAGGTTGGGCAGGATCACACCCAGTGTGAAAGTCTTGCCCTGCTTGAAAAAGATGGCTGTTTGGTTGGGCTCATAGTTCAGTTCTTTGGCCAGTTGCTGTACCTGCGTCTTGGTCCTGAGCCCGATGCTGGGATGGTTGTGCAATGCACGGGAAACCGTGGATACCGAGATGTTCAACCGCTTCGCGATCTCCTTGATGGTGGGCGCCTTCTTTTCCATTTGCGTTAGTTTTGCATGGTGAAGCTATTGAATTTGCATGAATTTGCGTAAAAGATGCGCAAACGTTTGTGTTGTAAAAACCGGTTGTAAAGCCCGGCGCGAATTGTATTTTCGACAACGATTCTTTCCACCAAACCGCTTATTATGAAGCCATTCCTGCTTGCCTTACTGCTCGTTTCCTGCCACGCCATGGCGCAGCAACAAAAACAGCCTAATATTATTTTTATCCTTGCCGATGATATGGGTTATGGCGATCTTGGTTGTTATGGCCAGCAAAAGATCAAAACACCACAACTCGACCAGATGGCGCAACTGGGCATGAAGTTCACCGATTTCTATGCGGGCAGTACGGTGTGTTCCCCATCCCGCGCAGCGTTGATGACCGGTGAGCATACAGGCAAGACTTATATAAGGGGCAACGCACCCATCTACCTCCGGCCACAGGATACCATTCTTCCGCAGTACCTGCAACAACGCGGTTATGAAACAGCGATGGTAGGGAAGTGGGGACTTGGGCTTCAACACACCACCGGCGTTCCGCACAAAAAAGGCTGGGATTATTTTGTGGGACACCTCGAAAACAAAGAGGCGCATTTCCAGCATGGTGATTCCATCTGGTACATGCACAACGGTACAACCGATCTGCTTCGTTTGAATAAGGATATTTTCTACAACGAAATGTTCACCGATTCTGCCATGGCCTTCATCGCGCGGCAGCGCCATCAGCCTTTCTTTCTCTACCTTTCTTTCACCCTTCCCCATGCGGAACTCCGTGTGCCCGAAAGGTACCTGGAACCATACCTGGATGCACAGGGCAAAAGTATTTTTCAACCGGAAACACCCTGGAAAGAAGGACAGCACTACCGGGGACAACCCAATCCCAAAGCGGCTTACGCGGCAATGGTGAGCAGTATGGACGATTATGTGGGAAAGATCAACGCGTTGCTGAAGCAACTGAAAATGGACGACAACACCATCGTCATCTTTACCAGCGATAACGGCACACATACGGAAGGAGGCAGAACCGCAGGGGATGTATTTGATTGCTTCCAGAGCAGCGGTCCGTTCCGGGGCAGAAAAAGAGATATGTATGAAGGCGGTATTCGCGTGCCGTTTATATTAAAATGGCCAGCCGCGGTGAAAGCAGGTTCCAGTTCGGACTTTCAGGCCGCCTTCTGGGATATATTGCCTACGTTCACTGAAGTGGCGGGCGGCAAACCAGTTGCTAAAAGCGGCCTTTCTATTCTTCCATCACTGAAAGGAGAACACCAACGCCCGCATGGCGTGTTGTATTGGGAATTTTATGAAGGTGGTTTTAAACAGGCCGTACGGTTCGGCAACTGGAAGGCTATTCGTTTTTATAATAATAACAATGCGCCACTGCGTACCGAGCTGTACGACCTCGGAACCGATCCCGGGGAAAAGAATGATATCTCCACAAGCTATCCTTCCAAAGTAAAGGAGTTGGAACAACTCATGAACAAAGAACATTCTAAACCGGAAAGCAACAACTTTCACCTGGGTATATAATTGGTTTTCGCGATCGGCAAACGATTGCGTGTCTGTCTTCGGTTATCGTGATAAAAAAAATACGCAAACGGTTGAAACAACTATTTCAATCGTTTGCGTATTTTTCTTTTAAGGCGCTGTAATGCCTGCCAGTACTGGTTTTGTTAAAAAAATGCCAACTTCACAATACACAGTTGGAACAGAACTGTGATGAAAGCCAGACCCCTGTATGCCTTACTGCAAATAACCAACCCTACCGTTTATTCATTACTCAAAAAACCAAAACTAATGCGAAAAGTTAGAGGAGGTGTCGTGTCCCTGACATGCCTGTTTTTTCTGTTGGCATGTATTCATCCGCTGATGGCGCAAACGCGTAAGATCAGTGGTATTGTACAGGACGGCAAAACCAATGCCCCGTTGGAAGGGGCCACTATCCAGGTGAAAGGAACTGAGGTAAGTACTACTTCCTTATCAGGAGGGAGCTTTTCCCTGAATGTTCCGGAAGGAAAAAATCAACTCGTGGTCTCTTACGTGGGGTTTAAAACCCAGACCTTCTCCCTGAAAGCGGGCGAAGCTACCATTACTGTACGACTTGAAGACGCGGGCTCTTCGCAGATGAGCGATGTGGTGGTGGTAGGTTACCAGAAACAATCCCTGCGTAAAACAACCAGTGCCGTGCAACTGGTGTCCGGGAAGGAAATTGAAAACATGCCCGCGCCCAGCTTCGATCAGATGTTGCAGGGACGCGTCGCGGGTGTTAACATTCAGAACTTTACCGGTGAACCAGGCGTGCGGAACACCTTTACCGTTCGCGGGAACACGACCATTGTAACGGACCTGAACAGTGGCGTGGATGAAGCCAGAACAATGAGTACACCCTTGTACGTGATAGATGGAATTCCCATGTCTGTAACTGACCTGGAAGGAATCGGCAGCACTGGAACAAACTTCCTCGCCGGGATAAACACCAACGATATCGAAAGCGTTGTGGTGCAGAAAGATGCCGCGGCCACCGCCGTTTGGGGCTCAAGGGGCGCCAACGGGGTGATCGTCATCAAAACAAAAAGGGGCCGCTCAGGTAAACCGCAACTGCGTTTTTCGTATTACACCGGCCTTACCCAGAAACCAAAATTGCTGCCTACACTGGGTGGCGTGGATGAACGCCGCGCAAAACTGGCGCTGTTCAACGAATACGGCACTTTCGCGCAGCAGGCTAACATCCCGCAGATATTGAGCGACAGCTTAAATCCTTATTTCAACAATGCTACCGACTGGCAGGAAATGTTCTACCAGAACGGTAACGTAAACAATGCCGACCTCAATCTTTCATCAGGCAACGACCAGGTGAACTACAGGCTCGGTGTCAACTTTTACGATGAAGCCGGTATCGTACGCAACACCGGGTTCAAACGCTTCTCCATACGCGGAAACTTCGATTTCAAGGTGAGCCCCAAACTGGATGTGAACCTGAATATTTCCGCTTCCCGCATGGATAGAAAAAGAGGATTGGGAAGAGGCAGGAACGATGTATTGCCCATCAACCTCGGACAAATGCCCTCTTCGTTGTACATGGTATCGGAAGAACAGAAAGCCTTCTACTACGGACAGTTCGATGATATAAAAGATAAGAACCAGTCTGACCTGCTTTCCCTCTATCTCCAGGGCAACTATGATATCGCCAAAGGCTTTGAATACAGCTTCCAGGGCTCCGTTTCCAAAACTACGGACCGCAGGGACAGGTTCCAGCCTACCTATATCACCGGCGACCGTTCTTTCGCGGAAAGCAACAACGGTAATTTCGAATCTTATTACCTGGCCAACGTCCTTACTTATGCCAAAACATTTGGGGAAAAACACAACCTCGGACTGGTAGGCACCCAGAGTTTCCAGTTTGATACCCGCTCCGGAAGTACGGTAGGAGGGTATAACGTGCCCGACGACAACATCCAGGTGGTGTCGGGCATTCCGCAGCAGGACTTGTATGGTTCTTCCTATATTCAGAAGGCGGGCCTGCTTTCAGCGATGGGACAGGTTTCCTACGATTATGATCAGAAATATATCCTGAACCTTTCGTGGAGAGCGGACGCTTCGTCCAGGTTCGGCTCCAGTACCAAATGGGGCTATTTCCCCGCGGTATCCGCCGCGTATATTCTGTCGGATGAATCTTTCATGCAGAACATCAGCTGGCTCAATATGCTCAAACTCCGCGGCAGCTATGGTTTATCCGGTACCATGCCCGACGATTTCTATGCGCCTTTCAACGTATGGAACCTTTCGCAGGGCACCTACAATGGAACCGTCATCGCCACACCATCTTTCACCAAACCCATCACGCAGCCCGACCTCACCTGGAACAAATCCAAGCAAACGAATATAGGTGTGGACGTCGCATTGCTCGAGAACAGGATCAGTTTCTCAGCGGACATCTACCGCAGGTACACCTCCAATCCTATCCTGCAGTTTCCTTTCCCCTTCTTTACAGGATATACCAGCGTTACCTACAATGCGCCGGTGAAGCTGCTGAACGAAGGACTTGACCTCAGTTTAACCAGCAGGAACCTCAACAAGAAGAGCGCCGTACAGTGGAACACGATTGTGAACCTCAACCTCAACGAGAACCGCATCGCTGAACTGCCCAACGGCAACAGGAGTTTCTTCCTGGATTCCTACGGGTACAACCAATCGCTGGTGTTTTCCGTTGGCGGCCCCACTTACGGCTGGGCGCAGATGTTATACAGAGGCGTATACAACAGGCTCGATGAGATACCGGTGAACCCCGTTACCGGACAAAAACTGTCCTATTTCAAAACCTATAACCCCGTATTGCCCGGTTACCCCATCTGGGTGGATGTGAACAAGGACTGGGATGTGTGGAGCGACGAGGACCGCGGGGAGCAATATGGCGACCTGGTACCAACAGGAAATCCAAATCCTAAACTTACAGGCGGTTTTACCAACGAGTTCACGTACAAGAATTTTTACTTCAGCGTACTTTGTACGTTTACCCTTGGCCGTGATATCATCAACAACTTCGACGCGAACCAGTTCGCGAACGTATGGAACTACAGTGGAAACACACTCGCTGATTTTGGCAACACCAGGCTGCCCGACCTCACCGGAAGGAATTACTGGACACCAACCGGCGCCGCGAAGGACCCGGCTTATTCGGCCAATTTCCCCTCACTCTCTCCTTACGGCGGACACTTCTATGAGTTTCTCCCTTTCTCCACCATGTGGAACGAAGACGGAAGCTACCTGAAGATCAGGAACATCTCCATGGGGTATACACTTCCCCGGAGCTTTATTGACCGGCTTAAACTGAAGAACGCCAGGGTGTACAGCATCATCGATAACATTTACGCGTTCCAGCGCTCTAATGTTCCGGATGCCGAACTGGTGAGCCCGCAGGGCGAATACAGGGGCGGTGCATACCCGCTGCCACGGAAATACACACTTGGATTAGAAGTTACATTTTAAAAGTTCAAACCGAATTCAATATGAAACGGAACAATAAACTGAAATACCTTGCGGGAGCGCTGCTGCTGGGCACCTCACTCGTTTCCTGCAAGAAATACCTTGACCTCGCGCCGGAAGACGCCACCTACGATCAGGTGTTCTGGAGCACGGGAGACAACGTTGACAAAGCCATTTCGGGCGCTTATGGATTAATCAGAACCGCATTCAGGGATACCAGGTCTTATTTTACCCTCGGTGATCTTCCCGCGGATGAGTTTCTCCTCGATGCCGGTACATTCTGGAACTACCAGGACCTGCTCTCCACCAAACAATACCATTACAGCTACGCGCCTTACCTGGAGGACGCGCTGCACAACTGGACCCGCTTCTACGGTATTATTAACCAATGCCATCTTATCGTGGAAAACGGTGAAAAAATTCCGGTAGCCAAATACAAGGGTGGACAGGAACAGAAGAACGCGTTCGTAGGGGAGGGGCATTTCCTCCGCGCCTATACCTACTTCTACCTTACCAAAGTTTGGGGAGAGCCCGTTATTACCAGGGAATCACTCAAAAACCCTACTGATGTTCAGCCCATACCGCGTTCCACCGACCAGGAAGCGCTGGAATATTGTATCAGCGATCTGAAAAAAGCGGCGGCTTTGCTGGGCTTCAATAAGGGAACCACTTCCGCCCGGATCCGCGCCGATAAAGGGGCCGCATGGGCGATGCTGGCGCATGTATACGCGTGGAAAAGAGATTTCGCCACCGCCAAACTTTATTGCGACAGTGTGATTGAAAGAGGTGGTTATACGCTGGAACCCATGTCCAGTTACGCGAACATCTGGAAAGGCGCATCCGGAGAAAGCATACTGGAACTGTTCATGAAGTATGATGCCGCCAACCAATCGGAATCAAGCGCGGGCTTCTTTGGAGATTTCCTCGCCGACCCACTGATCCGCAACAAAGGCATCAATACTTCCTGGCGCGTAAACGAGGACCTTTTCAACCAGTTGTACGATCCCGCCGATCTTAGAGCACAGCAGGTGTTCACCACCGTTTTGGGAGAAAGCCTGCTCACCAAGTACGCCAACGTGAATTACTTCGATCCCAACAGGCCCAATACTTATGTGGTAGACAATAACCTGGTGCTGTTGCGTTTGTCCGACATCCACCTGCTGCGTGCAGAGGCCCTATTTGAAGAAGGCAACGCCACCGCCGCGCTTTCCGACATGAATGTCATTCGCCAGCGTGCAGGTCTGGACCCGCTTACAGTGCCCGCCGACCTCACCATCGATGAAATTTACGATGAACGCGTACGCGAATTGTATGGAGAAGGTCAGGTCGCTTTCGATAAGATCAGAATGCTCATCACCAACCCCGATAAAAGAAGCGCGCTGCCTGAACCGTATACCACTGAAAGGGTGGATAAGAAAGGCTACAACTGGCCGCTCGCCATGCGGAAATTATTGCCGCAGAATGTATTGCTCACCCAAAACGAATGGTGGAAAAATCACTAAAAGCGCTTAAAATGAAATACACACCCATATTATTGCTGGTGCTTGCCCTGGCCGCAGGCGCCACTTCATGCAAACGAGACGATTATTTCAGCGGCAAGGATACCCATAACGCCAAAGTGGAGATGACCACCTACGATTTCCTGAAAGCCCATCCGCAGGGATTATTCGATACGTTACTGCTGCTGATCGATAAGGCCGGCCTGAAGGATAAAATCAACCAAAGCAATACCACTTTCTTCGCACCGACCGATTACGCGATCACCAATTACCTCAACAGAAGGGTAGTGCAGGAACAGAATATTGATCCGTTCAGAAAATGGACGATTGATTCACTCATTAAGTATGAATTGCCCAAGTTCACCGATTCCATCAATGTTTACCTCGTGAACCAACCCCTCAGTTTCGATAAACTCACGGAGAATGGTCTGGTAACACCCACCCTCAAAACTGGTGCCAATGCGGTTACTTCCTGGGAGTTCACCAACGACGCCAACCTGGGGTATAACCCGAACGTGGGTTCTTTCCCGCGCATCGTGTATTACGCGTTGTTGCTGAGAGACGTGCCGCCGCCCATAGTTTCAGCGGAACTTACCGCTACCGATGCCAGAAGGGTGCGTGTACAAACGGCAGGTATCCAGACCAATACCGGTATGGTGCATGTGCTGAACAACGGACACACTTTATTCTTCAGATAGTAAAAACATTCGTATGAAAATTCGTGCTATTCTAAATATATGTGTTATCGCAGCGGGTATCGCCGCCACCTCTTCCTGTAAAAAACTGCCCGATGGTTTTTTAAGTCCCATTGTACGGTACGAAGAGGACCCCATTATCATACAAAGGGGAAGGGTGAAAGTGAGCTCCGCGTTGAATTTCGATGGTTCTTCCAAGCCGGCCAATGTTCAGTTGCTTCATATTTACGATGCGAAAACCGGCGCAAATGTGGATGCGTTGTTCAATAAGAAATATCCGTTGAAAGTATGGACAGGATTATATGATCCTAAAACGGATACCACGCTGGAGCTGATCGCCGCCAAACAGGAAACGCAGGAACTGAGCCCGATTATCGTGAATCCTTTTTCGGGCCAGCTCGAAGCCAACTTTACCACGATCAATTTACCTGTGGGGGAATACGAATTCGACCTTGAAATCACCAATGCCGCGGGCAGGAACGTATACAACAAGATCGGACGCTTTAATATCGTGGATGCGAAACCGTATGAAGCGCATCCTGAAATAGGCACACCTTACAACAGGATGATTGTGGTGGGCAACGAAGGAGTGGGTACCAACCTGTTGAACCCGATAGTAACCATTACCAGGGTTGCCGATGAACCCAATGTGGTGGCCGTGAAATTTGTAGATAAGAATGGCGTTGCTTTTAATCCTTCGGCCGGTGAAATACAAAGAAGGCCCAACACGGGCAATAACCCCACACCGCCCTTCCTTCAGACACTGCAGGATTATTCCCTGAAAACAACCTTGTTCAACGACCGGATGGAATTCTCTTATGGCGTAACACCTTTCCCGCTCGCTTCGCTGGGAAACGGGTTTAATATTTATTACAGAATACCTACACAGTATTTTTCACACGACAACCAGGTGGCTTATCCTGATGGAAAGTATTCGGCTAATCCGCGGTTTGTTTTCAGAGGATATGTACCGGGTAAATATGAAATCAATTTCAAATTTGTGGACCTGGTCAGGAAACCCTGAGCACCAGGTATAGTGAACGGAGGTGGTTTTCCCTGACCGCCTCCGTTTTATTTTACATACTCCCCACCCATTCCCTGAACTGCGCCGCGTTCTCCTGGCTTACCGTGATCTCTTCATGTGAAGGAAGCGTAAGGTCTATTTGTATCTTGCTTCGTTCGGTGGGACGGAACTTGGCGATGAAATCAATATTGATGATGCATTGCCTGTTGGCGCGGAAGAACCTTCTTTTGTCGAGGCCCGCCTCCAGTTCCGTGAGCGTTTTGTTGACCATGAACTTTTTATTCTCCCTGTTCACCATGTACACCAGTTTACTTTCTGTGAAGAAGTAGGCGGTATCTTCCAAAGGGAGCGCGAGGTATTCGTTGCCTTTCTTCACCACGATTCTGCTGCGCGGCTGCGAAATTTGTTGCGTGAAGAATTCGAGCAGTTGCGTGTAATTCTGCAAAAAATGGGAACGGAAGGTCTGGTATTTGTGAATGGCCTGCTGCAGTTTTTCATCATCAAGTGGTTTCAACAGGTAGTAGATGCCGTTGTTGGAAAGTGCTTCGGTAATGTATTGGTCGTAAGCGGTCACAAAGATAACCGGTGCCGTGATGGTGCAATGCAGGAAGATGTGGAATGAAAGTCCGTCGTTCAGTTGCACATCCATAAAAATGAGGTCGGGAGAAGGATTTTGTTGCAGCCAAGCGATGCTTTCCCTTACGCTGGAGGTGGAACCCATGATTTGCACGGGAATATTGAGCCTGGAGCAACTGTTTACCAGGTGTTCACGGGCGGGCTGTTCGTCTTCTATGATCAGTACTTTTAACATGCGTAAGCTTTTATTAAGGGCAATCGTACAAGAAATTCGTTGTTGTTGCTGAACACCTGTATGGTACTGCGGGTAAGCAATACGTACCGGCTGTTCAGGTTTTGCAGGCCGGTTCCGGAACCGGGCGCGGCGTATGCTTTTTCCTGGATATTGTTGCGTATCTCCAGGTGGTGGTTGGAGCAATGCACATCAATCTTTAACGGTGTTTCGGAACTGAACGCGTTGTGTTTGATGGCGTTCTCCACCAGCGATTGCAGCGATATAGGTGGAATCATGTAACCCTTCGCATCCTGGTCGTCCATATAAAGATGTAACTCAATGCCTTCGCGGAAACGGAGTTTGAGGAGGTGGAAATAATTTTTCACAAACTCCACTTCTTCCCGTAATGGCACG
The DNA here is from genome assembly GCF_023721715.1 of Parasegetibacter sp. NRK P23. Classification (NCBI taxonomy): domain Bacteria; kingdom Pseudomonadati; phylum Bacteroidota; class Chitinophagia; order Chitinophagales; family Chitinophagaceae; genus Parasegetibacter; species Parasegetibacter sp. NRK P23. The sequence continues at coordinate 127,445 of NZ_JAMDLG010000017.1, read as the reverse complement.
AGGTTCCTGCTTTTGTGGCCGAGAATATAGCGGTACACCCGCGCCAGGTTATCGTTGAACTGCCGGGCCGCCACCGGGTCCTGTTCAATCAGCATCGATAAAGTATTCAGGGAGTTGAATACGAAATGCGGATCGATCTGGCTTTTGAGGATAGACAGTTCGGTGGCGATCTTCTCTTTATCGAGCCGGGCCATCATCAACTGGTCGGATTCCCGCTCCACGTTCAGGTACACAATTTCGTATATACTCGCAATGATGACGGCCACATTCGTGGAAAGCAGTACCGCGATGGCGAGCGCGTCACTGCTTTTGCCTTCCCTGCTCAGTTCGTATTGCCAGAATCCGAGCAGCAGCAGTGCCACCAGCGCCGAATAAATGATATTGGCGATAAACATCACGATGATGCGGTTCACCATCGAGGGCATCCTCCGGAGCCAGCGCCGGATACGAATATGGATCACCTCATTGCCTCTCCAGATGGAATAAGAGGTAAGAAAGAAGCAGCCGTAACTGATAAGCAACTCGGGCCAGGGATAAAGCCGGTTGTGAATAAGCCCGGAAATATTGGGAATAAGCAGCCCCAGCAAGGGGATACTGATCACCTTGCCCAACAGGGGGCCGATATGTTTTGATGTTCCTGGCATTGGTCACACGAAACCGGCATTTCAACCCGTGGTGGATTAATTTTGCCGTTCAGTACAATATTTTACGGGTTTGGTCATTTTAACATTGTATAAAGCAACCAAGCCTGTACTTTTGTAACTGTTCGGCTGAAAGGCCGAATATTAGTTTTCTCATGTGACCGCGGGTAGTTTCTACTACCTGCTTTTTTTTGCCCTTTCGGGAAGGAGGAGAATGATGTTGGGGTGAAATTAAGGTATTAGGGTGGAAATTCAAGAAAGAGGGCTGTTCACGCAATTGCTTCGTGATTCGTTTCACGCAATTGCTTCGTGCTACGCACTTCGCAACGCAAAGGAGTAAGGACGCAAGGCCTTGTTTGTTTGGCGGGTTGCTGATGGAGGATAATTATTTATTTCTCGCAACGGCGCGGCGACGCTACGGGCTGTTGTTAGAGGAGTGGATGAATAGGCTTTCCTCTACGTTGGTTGCTGCGAGAAAAAACACTTCTCCTCCAGCACCTCAACCGCTCCTTGCGTCCTTGCTCCTTTGCGTCTTCGCGTGAAAAACATAGCCTTTGCATGAAACCTATCCCAGCGCCTGCAAAATATCTTCCAGTATATCTTCCTTCTTCTCCAGCCCCACCGAAATCCTGATCAATCCCGGAGTAATGCCGGTTGCGAGCCGCTCCGCCTCAGTCAACTTAGCATGTGTGGTACTTGCCGGGTGCGAAGCGATGCTCCTGCTATCCCCCAGGTTCGCGGTAAGGGAAAGCATCTTCAACTTATCAAGAAACGCACGACCTGCTTCCAGTCCACCTTTCAGTTCAAAGCACACGATGCCGCCACCGTTGCTCATTTGCTTCGTGGCGATAGCATACTGCGGGTGCGAGGGGAGGAAGGGGTACTTCACCCAGGACAGTGCGGGATGTTGTTCCAGCTCCCTGGCGAGGAAGAGCGCGTTGCCGGAGTGGCGTTCCATGCGCACGTCCAGTGTTTCCAGGCTTTTGCTGAGTACCCAGGCGTTGAAGGCCGATAAAGTGGGGCCGGTGCTGCGGCAAAAAGTATAGATTTCCTTTACGAGGTCTTTTCTGCCGACCACTACGCCACCCAGTACGCGTCCCTGGCCGTCGATCCATTTGGTGGCGGAATGCACGACGATGTCGGCGCCGAAGCTGATGGGCGTTTGAGCCACCGGCGTGGCGAAACAGTTGTCCACGTTGAGGATGATATTGTGTTTTTTACACAGTTTGCCGGTCAGCTCCAGGTCTACGATGTCCAGGCCCGGGTTGGTGGGCGTTTCGAGGTAGAGCATCTTGGTATTGGGACGGATGGCGGCTTCCCAGGTTTCGGGCTTGTCCACTTCCACATAGGTGTATTCGATCCCGTATTTGGGGAGGAATTTGGAGATCACGGTATGGGTACTTCCGAAGATGGAACTGCACGCGAGCAGGTGATCGCCCTGTTTCAGGAGTGCCATGAAAGAGCCGAAGATGGCGCTCATCCCGGAGGCGGTGGCGAAGCCGGCTTCAGCGCCTTCGAGGGCGCACATGCGGTCGGTGAATTCCTGCACATTGGGATTGCTGAAGCGGGAATAGATATTATCATCGGTCTCATCCGCGAACGCGGCGCGCATATCTTCAGCGTTGTCGAAGCAGAAGCTGCTGGTCAGGAACATGGGGGTGGAATGTTCCATTTCATCGGTACGCGGTACGCGGGTGCGGATAACTTTGGAGGAAGGATGCATGAAATGTAGAATTTTGGAAGTTAGATTTTGATGAAGAGAGGAAAATCCAACAGTTTTTTAAGATTGGTTCAGGGACACTTGCCATTGGATGTCGCAACCGGAGCGGCGCAGTGTTTCGGCTACGGAGCAGTACTTGTCCATGGAAAGTTCAACGGCGCGCTGGGCCTTATCGGGATCAATGGCGCCTTTCAGGTGGAAATGAATATTCGCTTTGATCCAGATGGAGGGTTCCTTACCCTGTTCTCTTTCCGCTTCGATGGTCATTTTAATATCCTGCAGGTCCTGGCGTTGTTTCTTGAGGATATTCACCACATCAATGCCGGAGCAGCCGCCGAGCCCCATCAGCAGCATCTGCATGGGGCGGATGCCGAAGTTTTCGCCACCGGTTTCGGGGCTGGTATCCATTTTCGCTACATGGCCCATGCTATCGGTCGCTTCAAATCCAAATTCACCGGAAACCCTGTTGATCTCAATTTTTATCATAAAATCACCTTTTTTACAAAGGTAATTGTTGTATGTACTTACTTTGCACGCTGATAGCACCCGGCGTGGATTTTTTTTGAAGCATTTCTGAAAGAAAAACGCGGAACTTGATATTGTTTTACAAACGGATAGCAGGGATATGACTATTTTCAGGCCCGATGGCCCTTTTACGCTGGAAAGCGGTACACAGCTTGCGCAGATTGAAGTGGCGTATCACACTTACGGCACCCTCAATGCCGATGGCTCCAATGTGGTATGGGTATGCCACGCTTTAACGGCCAGTTCCGATGTGGTGGCCTGGTGGCCCGGACTGGTAGGCAAAGGTTGCTATATTGATCCCGCTGAACATTTTATCGTTTGTGCCAATATTCTCGGTTCCTGCTATGGTTCTACCGGTCCCACCAGTATTGATCCCGCAACCGGAGCACCGTACTACCTCGATTTCCCTGTTCCTTCCATCCGCGATATGGTACGGGCGCATATATTGCTCCGCGAATACCTCGGCATTCAGAAAATACATCTGCTCATGGGGGGAAGCATGGGCGGCTACCAGGCGCAGGAATGGGCGCTGATGGAACCCGACCGCATCCATAAACTTTTCCTGATCGCCACTTCACCCGCTGAAAGCGCCTGGGGACATGCCATTCACGCGGCCCAGCGCATGGCCATAGAAGCCGATCCCACCTGGAACGAACGTTCACCCGAAGCCGGCGCCAACGGATTGAAAGCAGCAAGGGGCATAGGGATGCTTACTTACCGCAACTACGATATCATGGTACAGCGCCAACAGGACCCTGATCCGGAAAAGATCAGCGGGTTCCGTGCTGAATCGTATATGCGCTACCAGGGACAGAAACTGGTGAACAGGTTCAACGCCCAATGTTACTGGATCCTCACCCAATCGATGGATACACACCATTTGGGCCGTGGCCGCGGCGGGAAACTGGAGCCCGTGTTAAACAGTATTCCGCATCCCACCCTCGTGATGGGCATTACCTCCGATATACTTTGTCCGCCCGCCGAGCAACAGTTCATGGCGAAGCATATCCCCAACGCCACCTACATCGAAATGCAATCAGACTACGGCCACGATGGCTTCCTCGTCGAAGGCGAACGAATCGGCGCCATTCTTGAACATTGGATGCAATAAAAAAGGCCCCGGAACATATCGCTATGCCCGGAGCCTGCCATGAACGCTATCGTACCCCTGATTTATTTTGAAAGAAACGCAAGAACGAGATCCAGGCTTACCCCTCAAGTTGCTGAAACCTACTCAAGGCGTTGCGTCGCTGCGCCGTCGCGAGAAATAAAATTTCCGCAAGAAAACCTCCCCAAATCTAACCAACGCCTTGCGTCCTTGCTCCCTAGTGTCCTTGCGTGAAAAATACCAATCGTCGCGAAGCATGAAGCAATCGCATGAAAAAACTATCGCTTCAACAAAACCCCCACAGCCACCTTCCCCCCATGCAACACCTGCACATGATACACCCCAGGCTTCAACCCATTCAATGAAACCGCAGCTCCATTGCGTGTATTCCCCATCTTCACCGTGCTCCCGTTGTTATCCGTAATCCGGTAAGCGAATACCGCATCTACACTTGGTATGGAAATCGTCACCATCGATGGCGCCGGGTTAGGAAACAATTTCAGTTCAGGCACCGCTTGCTCAGCTCCTATCCTGATGCTTTGTGAATAGTCAAACTGTCCATCCGTATCCACCTGTTTGATGCGGTAAATAGCCTGTCCTTCCAATGGAAATTTATCGGTAAAGCTGTAACTGTTTTCTCCGTTCCCACCTTTAGCCGCAATGTTTCCGATAGCGGTGAAATTCCCGTTGCCTTCACTGCGCTCCACGATAAAATGACTGGTATTGTATTCATCTGCGGTTATCCATTCCAGTTGCATCTTCCCATCCTGTTGTTTACCCGTAAAGCTCACCCATGAAAGCGGCAACGGCCCCGTGGTAACGAAACTGCCGGTAGTACCTGTTGTATTGTATACGGGCGCATCGCTTCCGTTGTATTCAAACACCTCGTAATGATAAGTTGTATTGGCTGTTAAACCGGTTACAGACACATTGCTGCCCGTTCCGCTGTACACCACGAATTCGTTCAATCCTATCTGTGCTCCGCTGCGGAAAGTTGTATTGGCGGTGTACTTATTCAGGTCAACGGGATTTCCCGTTACCGCCCCGCTTTCTTTCAAAACAACCAGTCTGCCACTGCCGCTCCCTTTGGTCCATTGAAGATTGGCAGTTGTTTCGCCGGTGGTGGCGATGGGTGCGGAACTCGGTGTAACCGGACTTACAGCGGTGGACGCGCTTGCTGTTAACGGACTTGCCTTGAGGTAAGCCGTAGCGGCATCTGCCCCGTTGTATTCAACAATGCTGAAGTGATAAGTAGAAGCAGGTTCTAAGCCAGAGATCGTAACTGAACTGTTATTGTTGTTGTACACGATGTAATGGTCCGTTCCAACTGCGCTGCCGGTTCCAAACTGGGATGCAGACGCATATGTAGTACCGTTTACCGGAACGAATGTTACGGGGTTGTTTTTCCGGGCGATCACGATGCGGTTCGCGCCATTGCCATTTGTCCACGATAAAGTGATTTTGTTCCCGTCAATATTGCTGAAAGATGCATTGGTGGCCGGAACCGTGGGGGTGATGTCTGCGGAAGGCAGTGTGGTGAAACTGAACAGGGTTGGTGTGTTATTGTACATCGGGGCGCTGCTCCCATTGTATTCATACACCGCAATATGATAGGTTGTTCCGGGTTGCAGGTTGGTAGCCGTAAAAACAACACCATCAGTACGTTTTGCGATAATGTAGTTGTCTCCGGAAAGTGTTAAACCGCCAAACGAGTAACTATAATTATAGCTGGTTAAATTGACCGGCGCAGCGTTTACAGGATTGGCTGCTCTTATGATGAATATTCTCCCATCACCGTTGCCGGCTGTGAAGGATATGGTGGCGCGGTTTTGCTGCACGTTGGATGCAGCGAGATTACTGGTACCCTGATCCGGCGCTGATACGGTGGCTGCGTTGCCACGGAGGAATGTGCTGGTAAGGTAGTCGGGTGAGCCTTCGGTAGTATTGAAGTCGAATACCGCGAAGTGGTAGGAGGAAGAAGGATCGAGGTTGTTGATGGTAACGGCGGCGGCGGTGCTGTTGTACACCACAAATTCTCCCGGCGCAATTTCCTGGCCCATACCGAAATCATCATCGGCGGTATAGTTGGTGCCATCGGCGGGCAGGCTGCTTACTTCACTGCCTTTCCTGGCGATGACCATTCTCCGAGAGCCGTTGCCATTAGTCCAGCCTATCCGGAAGCTGTTGCCTTCCCGCGAACTTACCGCGAAGTTGGTGGCCGCCGTCGTGGGTTGGTTGGGAATGGTGATCGTAGCCCTTGCAGGTGTGCTTCTGTAAATCGGGTAGTTGGTACCGTTATATTCAAAAATCGCTGCGTGGTAGGTTTTACCGGGTACTAATCCCAGAATGCTGACCGCGCTTCCGTTCATGCCTCCATGTATAACATAGTTTCCGGTCCCGAGTTGTACACTGCTCCCGAAGGTGGAGTTGCCCGTATAACGGGTGAGATCGGATGGAATTATGTCAACGGGAGCGCCCTCTTTCAACAGCACCAGGGCATAGCTACCGTTGCCGCGTTGGAAACGAAGCGTGGTGGAATTCCCTGTAACATTATCGAATAAAAGGTTGCTCGCTTCCTGTGTGGGCGCCGAAACGGTGCTGCCGCTGAAACTGAGCGACTGGCTGGTAAGGTAATACGTGAAACTGGCTGAGGTAACATCGTACTCATATACGCGCATATAGTAGGTGGTGGCCGGTTCAAGGTTGGTAAAAGTGCGCACATTGGTGGTGCTCACCACAAATTGTCCGGGCGCGATTTCCTGTCCGGAACCAAAAGCCGCGTTGGCCGTGTATTGTACGCCGTTCGCCGGAACAGCGGTAACAGGATCCTTACTCATGATGGTGAGGCGGTACATGCCGTTTCCGTTCGCTGTATTGATGGTGAACCTGTTCCCTTCCACCGACAATACCTGCGGATTCCAGGAAGGTGTGGTGGGACCGGTATTCGTGGTTACCTGTGCGGTGCTGGCCGTACTGTAGTAAACCGGAGCATTCGTTCCGTTGTATTCATGTACGGCGAAGTAATAGGTGGTATTCGGCTCCAGGTTGCTGATGGTGGCGCGTGTGGTGGAGGTTTTTCCCACTACAAAACTGCCGTCGCCAATTTCAGCGCCATCTCCATAATTGTTGGAGGAGCTGTAACTGGAGAGGTTTTCAGGCACACCGTTCACAGGCGCGCCTTTTCTGGCCAGTACAATTCTCGCGTTGCCATTACCATTGGTCCAGTTGAGGGTAACCTCGTTTCCGGCGATCGCGGTAAAATTTAGGTTCGACGCGTTGGTGGTGGGTGCGGCCAATGTACTGGTGCTGGTGGTCAGTGGAATGGTCAGGTATTCTATCGTTCCCGTCAGGTTGTTGAACTCGAATACTTTAATATGGTAAACGGTACCTGGTTTCAGGGCCCGGATGTTTACGCTATTCCCTGCACCTGCGTACACCACATATTCACCGGCGGCGGTAAATGCTGTTCCTGATGTACCGAATTGCTGGTTCGCAGTATAAGTGACACCATCTACCGGGCTACCTGTCACTTCGCTGCCTTCTTTCACTACCACAAGGCGCGATCCGCCATTGCCACGGGTGAAACTGAAAGTAAAACTGCTCCCTTCATAACTCGAAAAGGCGGGGTTGCTCGGTGTAATGGTGGGTGGCGCGGCCTGAACTGGCAACCATAGCGCCATTACTAACAATGCGAATAAGTACAACTGTTTCATGATCGTTCATTCAATTTTTTGTAGAAGGATGTACACCGTTACTGACCCATGGCTGGTCTTTGTTTGAATGAAGAATATCGGATGGAGCTGGCCCTGAAGGAGTAAGGGTACATTGATGCCACAAAAATATTGACCCGCATGAAGCGGGTCAATCGCATAAAGATGTGCGTTAGCATGTGCACATCACACAATTATGTGAGGATCATGAAAAGAAGATAGTGGTAAGTTGGTTAGAACGAATTAACGATAATCCGTACGCTCCAAATTATTACCAAAATAGAAAGCAATATAAAAGATGTCTTACGCGGAAGCCTACCCGCCAAACGAGCCGCAAACGGCGCAGCCATCAATCCTCCCAGTATCAACGCCACGATCACCTGCCAGTGCGATACGCCGAGTAAAGTAAAAAAAGTAAGTGCGCTCGCCAGGGTCACGAAAAACTCCGTTAAACTTACCGAGCCTATTACAAAGCGCGGTGTTCTTCCTTTAGAGATGAGGGTGGAAGTTACAATAGGTCCCCAGCCGCCGCCACCGAAGGAATCAAAGAAGCCGCCGAATCCGGCCAGCCAGCCGTAACGCTTGAATTTTTTGGGCCGCTTCTGGGATTTGAAGGCGTTCATGAAAATGCGGATGCCCAGGAAAAAAGTATAACACGCGATGATAGGACGCACGAATTGCGCGTTGGTTTCTCCTAAATGTGTAAGCAGTATCGCACCGCCGATGGCCCCCAATACACCGGGAATAATGAGTAATTTGAACAACTTCTTGTTCACGTTCCCGAACTTGTAATGACTATACCCCGAAGCGCCGCTCGCAAACATTTCAGCGGTATGGATGCTGCCTGAAATAGCGGCCACATTCGTGCCGGTTGACAACAACAGGGTGGTGCTGGTTACGCCGTAGCCCATACCCAGCGCGCCATCCACCAATTGTGCGATAAAGCCCGCAAGCACCATCCAGCCAAAATTTTCTCCCAACTGATCATAAATATGGATAGCACCTGTGCCGATATCTTTTATCGGGATATATGAAAAGATGAAGTGACCGATCAGCATAAGGCCGAAGGCCGCAACGGAATAGGTCGCGATCTTCCGGATCTTTTTTTCTTTCTGCTCTTTTTCATTTTCCACCATGCCCCGGGTAATGGCGTTCAGCTTTTTCACTTTCTCTTCAAAATCTCCTGAAAGCTGGTTGCGCACCTGGTGCAGGTTTTCGATGAGGTCTTCTAATTCGCCGGGAAGGGCATGTTGTAATACTTCTTTCAGCCTTTTGGCCGCGGTGGGCGATTTGCCATTGGTGGAGATGCCTATTTTCAGTTCTCCTTTTTTTACTACGGAGCCCAGGTAAAAATCACAGAGCCCGGGCTTGTCAGCCACATTAATGAGCAGTCCTTTTTCTTTTGCATCGATCCGGATCTGCTCCGCGAGAGGAATATCGTTCACGGCTACCATCACCAGTTCCGCATCCTCCAGATCGGAGGCTTCGTAATACTTTTTTACCAACGTAATGTTGGCGTGCGCGGAAGCCAGGTTTTCCACTTCTTCGCTGATGTGGGCAGCCACCAGTTTCACCTTCGTTTCCGGTGCATTGGTTACCACGGTCTGCAGTTTTTCAAAACCAATGGCGCCCCCACCAATCATGGTAAGCCTTAACTGTTCCAGTTTCAGAAAAACAGGCAGCAGGTGGTTGCCCGGCCTTTGGTGCGAGGCAGTTGTTGAAGCAGATGATGGCGCTGGTGTTGATACAGGCATGACTCGTGGCTGAAAATTAAAAGTTAACCCATTGCTTCCGAACGGCAAAATCGCCGAAATGTTCGCCCTTGTTCTTTTCAAGCGCAAAGCTCGCGAAAAGACCATCCAATGTTTCTAAAATTTCCGCTTCGTTGATGTTCTCGCGGTAAATTTTATTCAGCCGCATACCTTCATGGTCACCACCCAGGTGCAGGTTGTAACGGCCCGGACCCGTGCCCACGAACCCAATCTCGGAGATGTGGGAGCGGCCGCAGCCGTTCGGACAGCCGGTCATTCGGGTGATGATGTTTTCTTTCTGAAGGGAATGTTTGGTCAGCAGGTCATCAATTTTAGTGATGAGCTCTGGCAGGTAACGTTGTCCTTCGGCCAGCGCCAGCGGACAGGTAGGCAAAGCCACGCAGGCCATGCTGTTGCGGCGCAGGGGGGAAGCGGCTTCGGTAAATGCGATCACCCCGTGCTTCTCGAGTATGGTGTGTACTTTCTTTTTGTCGGCGGGTTTCACATCGGCAACAATCAATCCCTGGTTACCCGTGAAACGGATATTGGAAAGCCGTGCTTCGGTGATTTCCAGTAGTGCAGATTTCAGCGTTTGCTGTTCATCGTCCAGTACGCGTCCGTTCTCCGCGAAAACGGTGTAGTGCCAGTTCCCGGTATGGTCCTTTTCCCAACCGTAGCGGTCGGTACGCTCCGTAAATTTGTAGGGACGCGGTTCTTCCAGTTTGAAGCCGATCCTTCTTTCCAGTTCTTCCCGGAACCACTGCACGCCTACTTTGTCGACGGTGTATTTGAGGCGCGCCAGTTTCCTGTCGCTCCGGTTACCATAATCGCGTTGGATGGTGAGTACTTCGTAGATGGCCTTTAATGTTTTTTCTTCCGTATCGGTAAAGCCGATCACAGTGGCCACACGGGCGTAGGTTTCCGGGTTGCCATGTGTGGTGGACAATCCCCCGCCGATAGCGATGTTGAAGCCTTTCAGTTCATTGTTTTCCACGATGGCAATCAGGCCGATGTCGTTGGCCAGTACATCGGGATCGTTGTTGGGTGGAATGGCGATGGCTATTTTGAATTTACGGGGAAGGTAGCGGTCCTGGTACAGCGGATCGGCTTCTTCCTTTTTATCTTCTATCTTTTCTTCATCCAGCCATATCTCGTAATAGGCGCGGGTTTTGGGCATCAGGTGGCGGCTGATCTTATCGGCATACGCAAATACCTGTGCGTGAACGGGTGTTTCGTTGGGATGCGCGGACACGATCACGTTCCGGTTGATATCGCCGCAGGTGGCGATGGAATCCAGGTTGGCCCTGTTGAATGCCTGTAATGTTGGTTTGATGTGCGATTTCAGGATGCCGTGCAACTGAAGCGTCTGGCGCGTGGTGATTTTGATCACGCCGGTGGAATGCGCTCCGGCTATATGGTGCGTGGCCACCCATTGTTCCGGGGTCAGGAAACCACCGGGGAGGCGCAAACGAATCATGAAAGAATAGAGCCGGTCCAGCTTTTTGGCGGCGCGTTCCTCGCGGCGGTCGCGGTCGTCCTGCTGGTACATGCCGTGGAACTTGATCACGGCCTGGTCGTCTTCACGGATGGAACCGGTGATCTGGTCGCCCAGACTTTCCTTAATAGTACCGCGCAGTCCGTCGCTTTCTTTTTTTATTTTCTCTATCGGAGAATGTTGTTGCTGTTGTGACATGGGAAAAATTCTTCTGGATTAATAAACGTCTTTCAGGTAACGGCCCTCGTTGGAAAGCTGTTCCAGGTATTGCGCGGCTTTTTCTTCGGTGAGGTTGCCCTGTTCTGCAATAATCTCGAGCAGGGTTCTTTCCACATCTACGCTCATCGGTTCCTTCGCGCCGCAAACATAAACGGATGCGCCGTTTTTCAGCCAGGCGTATAGTTCTTCGGCTTTCTCCTTCATGCGGTGCTGCACATATATTTTCGCTTCCTGGTCGCGGGAGAAAGCAAGGTCGATATTGGTGAGTACGCCTGTATTGAAGAAATCCTGCAATTCGGTTTGGTAAAGAAAATCGGATACGAAATGCTGTTCGCCAAAGAACAACCAGTTTCTGCCCGTTGCGCCTGTGCTGTCCCGTTCTGCAAGGAAGGAGCGGAAGGGGGCGATACCGGTTCCTGGTCCGATCATGATTACATCTTTATCGGGGGCGGGTAAACGAAAATGATTGTTGGGATGAATATAAAATTCCACTTCGGTATTTTCCGCCAGTCCGTTGAGGAAAGTAGAGCAGAATCCGTAATGTATTTCATCGTTCACCACATAGGTATTGCGTGCCACGGTGAGGTGCAGTTCTCCGCTGTGCGCGTTGGGCGAAGAGGCGATGGAATAGAGCCGTGGCGTAATGGGTTCCAGTATATCAACGAGTTGCTGCACCGGAACGGAATCGGCCAGGGGATATATTTTCAGCAGATTCAGCAGGTCGATCTTTGTTTCAGGGATATCCTGCTGGGCGAGCGCCGCGTACTTTTTAACCACACGTTCCGGGAGATGAATGATGCTGATCTTTTTAGTAAGAAGTGCGCGCAGTTCCCAGGATTCATTTTTGAACTGCACCTGTTCTGTTCCCGCGCATCCGGTAATGTCGAGGATGGCCTGCACTTCTTCCCCTTTGTTGTGGGGAACGAAGCCTGCGGCATCTCCGGGTTGATAAACAATCTCTTCGTCACACACGATCTCGATGTGATGGGTTTCTTTGGAAGAGCCGCGGTCGTTGAGGTCCACATTCGTGGCGATGGTGCCGGTATATTGTTTTTTACCTGATTTGGCTCTTACGGGAACGGGGGCTGGTTGCGCTGCACCGTTTCCGTGCTCCAGGGTTTTCAGCACCTGTTCAAACCATTGCGCGGCCTCCGCTTCATAATCGGTATCACATTTCACGATAGGCAAAACTCTTGAAGCGCCTTTCTTTTCAAACAACTGATCGATCTCTTCACCGGCCTGGCAGAAGAGCGGGTAAGAAGTATCGCCCAAAGCGAGGATCCCGTATTTGAGTTGCTGATAGGTTTTATCGGAAGAACGCAGGTGGTCGAAGAATTTGATGGCCGCAGCCGGTGGTTCGCCGTCGCCCTGCGTACTGACCACGGAAAAGAAATATTCTTCTTTGGAAAGATCGTTTACGCGGTACTGGTCCAGTCCGGCCAGTTTTACCTGGATGCCTTTTTTCTTGGCCACGCCCGCGAAAGTGGTGGCGAGTTTTTTGGCGTTCCCCGTTTCGGTACCATAGGTAAGGGTGATCTTGTTCACCTTAACGGCCGAAGCAACTGGCGTTTCTGCCACAGGTGACGCGGAAGACTGCGCTACCAGACCGGCAAGGTATCCATTCATCCAGATGAGTTCTTCTTTGGTGGAACCGCTCACCAGTTCCTGTAAAGTTTTCCATTTAAGCTCTGCTAACATGGGGCGCTTGTTTTATGTGAGATGCCTGAACGCTGCGTGGCTGGCTTCCCACCGGTTTGAAATACAGCTCGCGGCTGGCGCTGTTGGGCAGCCATGCGAATTGCTTGTGCAGGTGCACCACTTTTCCTATAATGAGCAGGGCGGGAGAGAGGTAGGTTTCCTGCCCCAGGTTCTGTTCGTAATCGTATATATCGGAGATGCGCACCTGTTGCAGCGGCGTGGTGGCCTGTTCAATCACAGCCACGGCACGGTCCGCAGGAATCTTGTGCGCAATGAGTTTCTGAATGAGTTCAAGTGAAGTATCCCCCGACATATAGAACACAAGCGTGTCCTCGGTTTGCGCGAGTTCCGCCCAATACGCATCAGAAAGGATTTCTTTTTTATAGTAAGTAAGTAAACGTACCGCAGTAGAATGTTCCCGCGCCGTAAGCGGCATACCGGCATAGGCGGCGGCACCTAGTGCAGCAGTGATGCCCGGTACAATTTCGTAAGCGATACCGTAAGCTTTCAACGCAAGCAGTTCATCCAGTATATTGGAGAAAATAGAAACATCACCACCTTTCAGCCGAACCACTTTTTTCCCGGCCAGCGCATGTTCCACGATCAATTCGTTGATGGTTTCCTGTGGCGTGGATTTTCCCCTCCTGCATTGCTTCCCAGCAAAAATCACCAATGCGCCTTCACTCACATGCGCTTTCAGGATATCCTCACTTACCAGCCTATCCGTGATCACCACTTCGGCCTCCCGCAGCAGGCGCGCGGCCTTCAGCGTAAGCAACTCCGGATCACCCGGACCGGCACCCACCAGGGCCACTGTTGTTTTGAAGTTTTTTCCGTGTTGCATGTACCTGGTTTTGGTTAAAAAGTCTATTTATATTGTAGGCTATTATCCCGAAAGAAAGCTCCGCATATCTACAAGATGCGCCATGCTAAACTGCATAACAAAACAAGCGCTTCCAAATCTCAACCGCTACAAACCTTGTCTATGCTTTGCGTCCTTGCCCCCTTGCGCTGCGCAGTGCGAAGCACAAAGCAGTTGCGTGAAATTCTACCCCTGAATCATACAAGCCCCCACCGTCACATGACTCGTTTCATCAATCAATATCCCGCCCCCATTGGAACGCAATACCTGGTAAGCATCGTAAGCAATAGGCGTAGCCGTCTTAATCGTTGCCCGCACAATATCATTCAACCCCGCTTTTTCCGGCGCTTCCAGTTTCTGCAACGAATTCACGTCCAGTTTATAACTGATCTCTTTCACCACGCTGCGTACCCGCTGGCTGTTGATCTGGAAAAGGTATTTATTACCCGGCACCAGCGGCTTGCTGTCCATCCAGCAGAGCAATACTTCCAGTTCCTGGCTGGTGTTTGGAATATCGGAAGAAGGAACAATCATATCTCCCCGGCTAATGTCCACATCATCTTCCAGGTGGAGCACGATGCTTTGTGGCGCGAATGCTTCTTCTACTTCTTTTCCACCCAGTTCAATGGCGGAGATGGTAGATTCGGCGAAGGAAGGAAGAATGGTTACTTTATCTCCTTTTTTGTACACGCCGCTGATGATTTTTCCGGCATAGCCGCGGTAATCGTGCAGTTCATCCGTTTGGGGACGGATCACGTACTGAACGGGAAAACGTGCGGTGGTATGGTTCACATCGTCTTGTACCTGCACTTCTTCCAGGAACGAAAGTAATGCGGGCCCTTCATACCAGGGCGTGGCTTCACTTTTATCCACGATATTATCGCCACGGATGGCGCTGATGGGCACGTAATGCACATCTTTCAACCCCAGTTCCTGGGCCAGGTTGGCGTAGTCGATCACGATGTTATTGTACACATCCTGAGAAAAATCCACGAGGTCCATTTTATTGATGGCCACCACTACATGCGGGATGTTGAGCAGGGAGGCGATAATGGAGTGGCGGCGGGTTTGCTCAACCACTCCATGCCTGGCGTCTATCAGGATGATGATGAGTTCCGAGTTGGAGGCGCCGGTCACCATGTTGCGGGTATATTGGATATGCCCTGGTGCGTCGGCGATGATGAATTTGCGTTTGGGGGTGGCGAAATATTTATAGGCCACATCGATGGTGATGCCCTGTTCGCGTTCCGCACGGAGTCCATCGGTGAGTAACGCGAGGTCGATTTCCCCGTCGGATTTGTTTTTACTTTGCTTTTCGATGGCTTCGAGTTGGTCGATCATGATCGATTTGCTGTCGTAGAGCAAGCGGCCGATCAGGGTGCTTTTCCCATCATCTACTGAGCCTGCTGTTATAAAACGAAGAATATCCATGTTGCCGTTATTTAAAGGCCGGAGCCTGCTGTCAGATAATTAGAAGTAACCGTTCTTTTTCCTGTCTTCCATCGCCGCTTCGCTGGTTCTGTCGTCGATCCTTGTTTCGCCGCGTTCGCTGGTTTTGGTGGCGGTGATTTCGCGGATGATATCATCGATGGTGGAAGCGGTGGAGGCTACGGCTGCGGTACAGGTCATGTCGCCTACGGTACGGTAACGAACGGTTTTGTTCACTACGGTATCTCCGGGTTCCAGTTGAATGAATTCGGAAGTAGCGATGTACTGTCCTTCATATTCGAGTACTTCACGTTCATGGGCGAAATAAATAGAGGGCAGTTCAATGCCTTCGCGTTTGATGTAGTTCCATACATCCAGTTCAGTCCAGTTGCTGATGGGGAACACGCGCACATTCTCGCCTTTGCTGATTTTTCCGTTATAGATGCTCCACAGTTCGGGACGTTGGCGCTTGGGGTCCCACTGACCGAACTCGTCGCGTACGGAGAATATCCTTTCTTTCGCGCGGGCCTTCTCTTCATCCCTTCTGGCACCGCCGATGCAGGCGTCGAATTTGAATTCTTCGATGGTATCCAGCAGGGTATAGGTTTGAAGCGCGTTGCGGCTGGCGAATTTGCCTTTGGGTTCAGTGAGTTGTTTGGCTTTAATGGTATCGCCCACGTTGCGGACGATGAGTTTCTCGCCGAGTTTCTCCGCAAGTTCATCCCTGTATTTTAATGCTTCCGGGAAATTGTGTCCGGTATCGATGTGTACAAGGGGAAAGGGGAACTTGCCCGGACGAAAGGCTTTCAACGCCAGTTGTACCAGGGTGATGGAATCTTTTCCGCCCGAGAACAGGAGGGCTGGACGCTCGAACTGGCCCGCCACTTCCCGGAAGATGTGGATGGCTTCGGCTTCCAACTGATCGAGGTAATCTAATCTGTACTTGCTCATACGCTTGTTTCTTTCTCTGCTAAGGATGAATATTATTGATGAACGTGGAGTCCACATTCTTTTTTAGCGGCATCTTCCCACCACCATCTTCCTGCCCGGAAATCTTCTCCTTCCCGGATGGCGCGTGTGCAGGGCTGGCAGCCAATGCTCACGAAACCTTTGTCGTGAAGCGGGTTGTACGGAATATTGTGCTCATGAATGAACGCCTTCACTTGGTCGAAACTCCAGTGCAGGATGGGGTGGTATTTGATGATGTTGTTGCTGGCATCGTATTCCACCTGCGGAATGTCCTGGCGGTCGGGAGAATGTTCTGCCCTCAGGCCTGTGATCCATATTTCCCGGCCTTTCAGCGCTCTTTTTAGCGGCTCTACCTTTCGGATGAAACAACATTCTTTCCTGTTCTCCAGCGATTCGTAAAAAGATTGCGGTCCTTTCTCACTGAGCAGTGTTTCCACCGCCGCTGCCTGGGGATAATATGCTTTGATGTGGGTATTGTACCGCTCGTTGGTGCTGCGCCAAACGGAATAGGTTTCCGGGAAAATCCGGCCCGTGTCGAGCGTAAAGATGTCAATGGGAAGATTTTCCTTCAGGATGATATGGCTGATGGCCTGGTCTTCGTAACTGAAACTGGAGGAAAACACCACTTTTCCGGGGAAGTTTTCCGCCAGCCATTTTAATGCTCCGGCTTCATTCAGTCCATTAATACTGTAGGATATATGTTCAACTTGTTCATTTATTTCCGGCATACGCGTAGATTTCTGGTGGTTAAAAATCGAAATACGGACCTGTTCAACTGCTTAACAGCAACAGCTCACAGTATAATTGCGCATTCCCGAAATGATGGTTGCCTGTAAGATCATACACACTAATAGTCTACTGGTTCGATAGATATTTGAAACAAAGATAATTCCTGCCGGTAATATGGCCAACTAATTTTCCATCAAACTGGTGGACTAAGTGTTAAAAACGCCTGTGAATACGTGAAAAACTAACGGGTGTTTGGTGAAAAAACGGTCAGTCCATGTTTTCATAATGAAATTCGAGGTAATTTTTCAGCAAGGTATCCAGTTTGGAGGCATCAAATTCTTCCTCCCAATAAATGCCGGAAACATCCTTCATAGGGAAGATGTCTTTTGAATTAAGGATATACCCACCCGAAACCCCCAGGTAGGAAACGGCATCTTCCTCCGTTCCAAACGTGACTTTATAGAGTATGAAATGGTATTTTTTCTTGTTGTAGGTACCGGTCTTTTCTGCCACCAGTTTCACCGTATCCGGTTCCTGTTCATCACTGGCGAGTTGGTACATGCTGCCTTCGGCCATCGCGCCTCGCGTAAGGTATTCCGCGGGGAACAGGTGCACCAGTTGCAGGGTTTCCAGTTCTTCATACAAACTCATGCGCAGTGCTTTGCTGGCCGCGATTTCTTTTATAGTGGCCGTTGGTATTTTTTTCTTCTTTTCCAACAGCACCATGGCGGCGCCTTTTTTAAGGTAAACGTCTTCGTGCTGCAGCATTAGTTCCATCGCTTTGAGCAAGGTGGGCGTGCCCAGAGAGTCTGCAAGGTTGATCAGCGCCCATAGCCTGTAGTCCGGTTCTTCTGCTTTTTGTCCGGCGAGCTTTTTGGAGAGGTAGCTGGAAAAATAATCCTGGAAGGGTGAAATTTCCTTTGGCGACAATTTACCCTGGTTCAGCAGGGAATGCGAGAGTTGGATCAGTGGCAGACAAAGCGCCGAGTCTTTGGCGGCTTTCATGAATTCCGGATAGTATTTTTTAGTGAGGCCGATACTGTCCTGCAGCAGATAACCGAGGTTGTGCGGTACTTCTTTATATGGTATTCCTTTTTCAAATAACTCCTGGAGTGCTTTATAACTTTCTTCAGTTGTAGTGGCGGCGAGCAGGGTAAGTGCGCTGGCCCTCACCGCGGGTTCCGTATGTGTGGCAAGAAATGTTTTGGCAAAAGAAATTATGGATGAATCACCTGTTTCCGCCAGTTTTTTCGCCAGCTGGTAATTGGTGTAGGCATCACGCTTATCTTCGAAAGGGGATGGGTAGGTTTGTTGAAGGGCATTACGCAGGAATTGATTTACGTCTTTTGTTCCAGGTAAAGATGGAATGGCCAGGTAGGCTTCATATCGAACGGTGGAATCTGGGTTCTGAAGTGCCGTGAGCAACAGGTCCGCTTTGGATTCAAACAAGGCCTCGCTTTTTTCCGGCACATCCCATTTAAAAGAGTTGAAGACCTGTGTATTGAAATCGCTGCGCAATTGCTCCGCTGCGCCGTTGGCGGACAATGTAGCCAGTACATTGTTTTTGAGGATATACCTCATTCGTGTATAAGAGTTGAAAGAGCCTTTTGTTTTACCGGTGAACTCCATGGAAGGCTGGGTGCCGCTGGCGTAAACGGGGTTGCCCGCAAGTTCATAAGTTTCTTCGTGCTCCTTCAGTAATTGTTCCCACAAACTGTTTTCAGAAGGGTACCAGTTGTACTTTCCGATGGTGTCGAGGGTAATCGAGTAGGTGGTATGCGTGGTGGAATCATAGGCATAAAAATCCGGGATTTCACCTTCCGTTTCATCTTTCAAAATGTCATCGGGTGTGAGGAGTGAAATTCCCCATTCACTGATCGGTGTTTTTCGCAGTGAAGGTGCCGTGTTTTCGGGGAAAGACACCTCGTGTAAAAAACGGTGGATGGGTTCTTTACGCAGTTCTGCTGAATCCCCGATGGCTACAAGCATCAATAGTCCGTTGTTGGCCACAACAGTGGCGCCGCGCATAAACAGCTCCTTATCATCTGCTGAAGTTCCTTCGTAAAGGAGCCATTTCCTTCCATCGATAATCTTTTCTTTCACGACACTATCGCGCAGGGTTTCTTCCAGGTTTGTGACCACGTTGTGGTACATGATGCTATCGTTCGTGATATAGAATTTTTTATTGATCGTTTTAGAGATCACCATCAGGTAAGTTCCGGTAGCCAGGTGCATACCTGCTTTTGTTTCCATGGTCCAGGCCTCATCTTCGGCATCACTCATTTCTGCGGACCTTACCATTTCCGCCGGTGCTTTAATCTGTGCTCCGTTTAAGGTGGTGAGCAGGTATGTTTTTTCGGAAACTTTATTTTCCCGGTAAGGGGCTATCACAGCGGAGGAGAAAAATCTTTGTTCTGTGGAATCCCGGGCCGCGGTTGTTTTTTGTTGAACCCCTGCCAGTGCATACACTTTGTTCTGCCTGATGAAGAGGCGCACGCGCATTTTTCCACCGTACATATTACCATAATACTCACGTCCCGGCACGCCGTTCAGGGTCACATTTGCGGAGTCGGTCAGTTTTCCCGCCTTGAACATTTGCCTTCCCATGGCGCCGATTGTTTGCATGGGGTCGGCCTTGGCCATAGAGGGGGCTCCAGTTATAGCCATTCCATAAAAAGCGGTGTTTTCAAACAGGTCGAAGTAATAGTGCATATCCAATACGCCCATGAAGTTGATTTTTTCGGTTTTCCCGGGCGTAAAAAATGAAAATCCCGCAAGGGTATCCTTAAACTGCACCCATGGTGATGGAACTTCGGAGAACTGGTATTTTGATAGGTCCTTCTTTTGGGAAGACAGCACCGGCTCCACAGCATATCCCTTTTTTCGCAATAAATTGATCAGTCCCTCCGTGCCTGGTAAGTGGGCGGCACCGGTGGCGAAGAATGTGTTGCGCAGTCGGGCGAGGCTATCGATCCTGCCGCTCATTTTATAGTTTCTCCTGATAAGAATCGCGTCAGCGAGCGAATCTTCCGAGGCCTTGATGATGAGCGCTTCCACTGCGTTCAGGTCCTCTTTCTGGTAGATGCCGATGAGTTTTTCGAGCATCAGGGCGTTTTCCGCACGGAATGGGTTTGTGGCGATGGCGTCTTCCAGGTCTCTGGTCCTGACCTTTTTTATCAGTCCCGTCTGATCCGAAAGGTCTTCGATCCCGCCCGTCCATTTGCCTTGTTTTTGGGTCATCCCGTACAGATAGGCGTCCAGAAATGTCTGCATGTTTTCCGCACCCTGTGATTTTTTCAGCCAGGTATGTTTTCTTTCCAGGATATCATTCAGCGTAAGCTTATTGGCTGGTTTTTTCAGTTTGCGTGCAAGCGCTTCCCTGTATTGGAGAAAAGTCTCATCCGGATTATCTTCCTCCAGGAACTCTTTTTTGATGGCATCAGAAACGGCCAGTTGTATAGAATAATTGGCGGCTTCCTCCATATTTAATTCAGTGGCTATCCCTGCTGTTTTTTCCAGCGCGCCCAAAACTGAGTCGCCCAACATGAATACACGTTTATCAGTAAGGTGGATGGTGCCGAAAAGGTAGGAGGGTTTTTCCAGCCCGTTGCCTGAAATGCGCCACAGCAATGTGTTTTGAAGATTGTCATTTTTTTGTGCTGAAGCGAAAAATGGCAGCAGAAAGGCCAGGATAATAATACGGGGATGCATGGGGTAAAAGGATTGGTTTCCGGCAACAAGATAAGGAGCTTCCTGCTTATGGTGAAAAAATGATATAACTGCTTATATTAGAGGAACAACCTGAAAAACATGGAGCATTGCCTTAACTGTGGCCAGGAACTTACGGCGGAAGATCGTTTTTGCCCGAAATGCGCGCAAAAAGCGCATACGCACCGTTTAACGCTGGCTCATTTTTTCCATGAATTTTTTCATGCGTTCACCCATACCGATAAAGGCATCCTGCATTTGTTGAAAGCGCTCGCGTTGCGTCCGGGAACGGTGGCCCGGGAATATATGGCGGGGAAACGGAAGAAGTATTTCAATCCCTTCACTTTTTTCCTGATCATCATGGGAATCTTTGTTTTCACCGGAACGGTGTTCCGCAAATCCGATATTGCCGTACGTCCTGATGAGCAGGTGTTGCGCCGGATACCTTCGGAAGAGGGGCGAAATCAATATGTTGCCACCATGCAGCGGGTAGAAAACGTGCGCAACTTTACGAACAAACACGGGAACGTAATTGCGATGGTGGCCATTCCTTTCCTGTCGCTGCTCACCTGGCTTTTTTTCCGGCGGAAGGGGTACAATTACGCTGAACACCTTACGGCGAACATGCTGTTCATTACGTTCAGCAACCTGCTCTTCGCTTTGCTGGTGTTTCCGCTGGCTGGCATCTTAAAAGGAACGGCGGGACTGGGTATACTGTACCTCGCTGCATTTGTGGTGCAGGCCCTGTACCTGTCGTGGGGATTGAATGGTTTCCTGCTGTTGAACACCGCGGGGGAAAGAATGCGTTCGCTGGCGGTTAGTTTTTCAGGCATTATATTATGGGTGTTGTTTTCCCAATTGGTATTTGCGGTATACATCTACCAGAACTTGAACTTCCCGCAATACTTCACCCGTATGTTCGGGCAATAAAAAAAGGCGGCATTGCTGCCGCCTGCTGAGCAAGGTGCCATCTTACTGTTTCAGCTTCTCTGCGTTGTTTCCGATCCCGTAATATCCTTTCGAAGGGGCCGCTGGGGTGGAAGTTGAAACGATGGTAATGGGTTTTTGTAATTTCCTGTTATTGGTTCCGATGGAATAATAGCCTTTCTGAACGGAAGGCGCTGTTGCGGAGCGCTTAATGGTAATGCCTTCTGATGGCGCTTTTTTAGTTTTTTCCGCGTTCTTTCCTATAGAATAATAGCCTTTTGTGGGCTTGTTGTCGTTGTTGGATTGTGCGCTGGCTGCGAAAGTTCCTGAAATAAGGAGGACAGCGATGAAGAATTGCTTTTTCATACGTGTAGAATTAAATAGCTTGAATAATAGTTGTTGCTGACGGTAATAGTTCTTCTTTTCTTCCCTGCCGGGAAAAATCATGATTCGTCTGTGATGGAAGTCAATTCTATAGTATAAAAACGCAGTGCCGCAGGTAGAGTGGGAGCGGACTTGCGTGCAGGAAGTTTTCCGGGAGTCCATACTGAATGGCGGCTACTGAAGGTGCATTTTCTTCCCGGATAATGATGGAGCTGAATCCCGCGGGACGGGGTGCTTTAACCTTACCTGAAAGGTGTTTGGCTGTTTTCTTGAGCTGGCAGTTGATGGAGAAGTCTTCTTCCGAACTGGAAGCGGAAGTCTCCTGAACCGGTTGCTGAAGTTGCTGTTTGATGCCCGCGGTTACATGCGCATAAGAAGCCTTGTTGGAGACATGCCCCATACCCGCAACCGTGGCTGCGAGGTAAACAATGCTTAATATGAGTGCCGCGACTTTTTTCATCTTGCGGCAAAGGTACGGCAGGGCGGGTGGGGATATGCTTAGGTTTTTGTTAAAATCAGGTTCACGCTAAGACGCACTGCTTCCTGCTTCGTTTCACGCCAAGACGCAAAGGAGCAAGGACGCGAAGAATTGTTGAAGTGCTACAGGCTGAGTGGAATAGGTGGAAGATATAACGCGCTGAAAAAACTCCCTGTGAGAAAATTAATTCGCCTCCGTATAAGCCTTAAAATTATCCAGGATCGCCTGCCATCCTGCTTTTTGCATTTCTACCGGGTTCATGCTTTCAGCTTCAAAAGTTTCAACGATCCTGGTTGTAGTTCCTGATGGGAAAAATTGAACAGCAACTTTCCTGTTATCGGCCAGTACATACGCGATGAATTCGTGGTGCTTCACATCCGTGTAGGTTCCCTCGAAATCGAATCCCATGCTTCCGTCTTTCGCTTCCATGCGGGTATTCAGTTTGCCGCCTGGGGTGAGGTCGTTGGTGGCGCGGGGTGCATGCCATTCGTCGGAGGCGGCACACCATTGGGTGATATGGGTCGGCTCGTTCCAATAGGTCCAGGCTTTTTCAACAGGTGCGTTAACAGTGGTTTCAATTGTAATAACGGGGTTGTTGGTGGTATTTTCCATCTTGTTTTTATTTTGATGTAAACTTAGAGAGAATAACGGGAACGAATAGTGGCTGGTAACGACAAAAATAGGAGGGAATGCGACATGGGGAAATAAAGCCATTACCCCTCCCGCCCCGATGATCTCCGCTCAATCAACCGCGTCTTCAACACCGTAGAGGCCGGAATATTAAATGAAGGATCATTGATTTTATTAAGCAGCAAATGCACACAGGTCTCCGCCATTTGTTCTATCGGTTGTTCCAGCGTGGTGAGCGAAGGCTCTATTACTTCGGAACGGGAATCGTTGCTGAAACCTACGATGCCCAGGTCCGGACCAACGCGGAGCCCCCGGTTCCGGGCTTCGATGATCAGTGCAATAGCGGCAGGATCGTTCACTGCGAATACCGCATCCAGGTCGGTGTTTTTGTCCAGCAGGGATTGGGCGCATTTCTGGGCGCCCTGTAAACTCAGGTCGTGGTAAACAACCCGGTTGGGATCATATTCCAGTCCGTGGTGAGCGAGTGCATCACGGTAACCCCGGAGCCGGTTCTTGCTGATCTGCAGGTTATCCGGGCCACCGATATGGCCAATCTTTTTATAGCCATTGTGAATAAGGTGCTCCACGCCCATGAAGGCACCATGGTAATCATCGGCCAGCACTTTGGGAAAACCGGGCCTGTTTTTCACGCGGTTGAAGAGGATGACCGGTACACCCGCTTCTTCAAAAACATGCAGGTGCTCCAGCGACTTTGTTTCACTGCTCAACGACAACAAAATTCCATCCACCTGATAAGCGAATAATCTTTTCAGTACTTCCATCTCGTTGCTGAAACTTTCGTTGGAATGGCAGATCAGCACCTCATAACCCGCAAGAGAAGCTGCTTTCTGCGCGATGATGATGAATTGCGAAAAGAAATTCGTGATCAGTTCAGGCACAACAATGCCAATCGAATAGCTCTTCCTTTTAACCAGGCTCGAGGCAAAGTAATTGGGAACATAGTTCAGTTCCTGCGCTTTCTTCAGTACAGCGTTCCTTGTTTCCAGGTTAATTTCACTGCTGTTCCGCAACGCACGTGAAACGGTGGATTTCGAGATTTTCAGTTGCTGTGCAATATCAAGTATTGTTGCATGGTGCCGCAGTGAGGCCCCTACAGGAACAGTTGGCGGCGGCACAGATTGCAGCGTGAAATAATAGCTGCAGTGCCGGCAAACATAACGCTGTTTCCCCCGCACCTGCCCGGCTTTGGCAATACCGCTTACTTCATTGCATTTGATGCATCTTATCACGGTCCTGTTTTTGAGTTGCGGTCTGAAAAATAACGAAATTCAGCCACTTCCAACGGGGATTATCTTTATTCATATCCGGGTCTATAACG
The DNA here is from genome assembly GCF_023721715.1 of Parasegetibacter sp. NRK P23. Classification (NCBI taxonomy): domain Bacteria; kingdom Pseudomonadati; phylum Bacteroidota; class Chitinophagia; order Chitinophagales; family Chitinophagaceae; genus Parasegetibacter; species Parasegetibacter sp. NRK P23. The sequence goes on along the minus strand of NZ_JAMDLG010000017.1, from coordinate 103,124 downwards.
GGAATGCTTACCGGGAACGGTGCCGAAATCGTTCCCGATACATCTTGTGGATAAGCCGGATTTCAGGATTGAAGAACAACCGTAATTTAGTCCCATTCGCATGAACCGGATGTTACAACCATCCACTAACGATTGATATGCTTATGAATAAAATGAACCCCAACCTGCCAGGGGCACTACGTTTTTGCCTCACACTACTGGTCGCTTGTTTAACTGCGCTCACAGTAGCGGCCCAATCCCAAACCATTAAAGGCACTATTACCGATGAAAATGGCCAGCCTGTTGCCGGCGCCACCGTTCGCGTGAAGAACAGCCAGCAGGCCACCACTTCCGGCGATGATGGCGTGTACACCTTAACCAATGTGGCCACCGGCGCTGTGCTGATCATCAGCTACACCGGTTACGAGCAGCGGGAAGTGCCAACTTCGGGTACCGCCTACCAGAATGTTCAACTTAAAAAACTGGATAAGTTGCTCGACGATGTGGTGGTGGTTGGATACGGTTCCCGGAAAAAATCCGAGGTAACCGGCGCCATTACTACAGTAAAAGCTTCCGATCTTTTACAGACACCCATCGCCAACCTGGCACAGGGGCTGCAAGGAAGAGTACCTGGTTTGCAGATCACCCAGAACAATGCCGCTCCCGGCGGCAGCATCAGCGTGCGCCTTCGTGGTACCAATTCCATCAACGGGTCTTCCGAACCGCTGTATATTATTGACGGGGTACAAATACAGAATACCACGGCACCCGGCGTTTCAGGTCCCCCAACATTGGGCAATATCAGCAGCGTGGGGGGGAACGCGAACAACGTGAGTTCACTTTCTTTCCTGAACCCGAATGATATTGAGTCGATAGAAGTATTGAAAGATGCTTCCGCGGCAGCGATTTACGGTTCACAGGCCGCCAACGGGGTGATCATCATTACCACTAAACGCGGCAAGGCCGGCACTTCGCTGGTGAGTTACGATGGGTATTATGGGTTGCAACAGGTTGCCAATACCATCCCCATGCTGAACGCGTCTGAATTCGCACGGATCGAAAATGAAATCTACAACAACAACCGTTTCCCGCAACCCGATTCCTTCGGCGTGGGCACCGATTGGCAGGATGTTTTGTTCCGTACCGCGCCCATACAAAGCCATCAGCTCAGTTTCTCGGGTGGAAACGACAAAACCCAGGCCTTGCTTTCGCTGAACTACTTCAACCAGGAAGGTGTGGTGGTGAACTCGAAGTTCGATCGTTTTTCCGTTAGATTGAACCTGGATCACCAGGTGAAAAGCTGGTTGAAGATCGGAACGAATACGACCATGACACGTTCCGTGAACAACCGCGTACAAACAGGTTCTGTGAATAACGATGGTGGCGGACTCACCCAATCGCTGATCGGGGCCGCACTCGCAGCGCCACCCACCCTGAAGCCCTACAATACAGACGGCAGCATCTGGGCCTGGCGGGATCAACCCTACGGATCCTTCTATTCTGAATTGAGGAATCCCGTGCTGGGCCTGCAAACAATGGACATTACCCGCACCAATACCGTACTGAGCAATGTGTATGTGGATGTGTTCCCCCTGAAAGGATTGCGCTACAGGATCAACCTCAGCGCCAATACCAACAATGCGCTCAACGATTATTATTTCCCCACTTCAGCATTCTCCTCCGGGGAAATATCGCTTGCAGGAGGACTCGGTGGTTACGGGATGAAGTATAACAGCAATTTCATCCGCCTCATGCACGAAAGCATCCTCACTTACGATAAAACATTCAATGAGGACCATGCGCTGAAACTTACCGGCGTTTTCAGCACGCTGGAAAACAACAACAATTACAATTACATGATCGGCTACGGTTTCATCAACGACGCCACGGCCAACGAAGCGCTGCAAACCGCCAGAACTTTTTCAGTAAGTACAGGACGCACAAAAGACGCGCTGATCTCCTACCTCGGAAGGATCAACTACAATTACAAAGGGAAATATTTCCTTGACCTTACTGCGCGTGCCGATGGCAGCAGCAAATTCGGAGAAAACAATAAATATGGTTTCTTCCCCGCAGCCGCCGTGGCCTGGAACATCAGCCGGGAAGATTTTATGGACAATATTGGCAGTATTACGAACCTGAAACTCAGGGCCAGCATAGGTAAAACCGGAAACCAGGCCGCTATTGAACCTTACCAGTCGCTGGCAACGGTGGCAGCCGGAAACGACTATGTGTTCAACAACACCCTCAACAAGGCCATCCTGCCCAATGGTGTGCCCAATCCCGACCTGAGATGGGAAACCTCGGTTCAGTCTGATATCGGATTGGAAGCGGATTTCTTCAACAACAGGCTGAACTTCGTGATTGATGCCTACCTCAAAAGAACAACGGATCTTATCTACCGGAAAAATCTCCCGCTCTCCTCCGGATATGAAACGGTGACCGGGAACTTCGCTTCCATCGAAAACAAAGGGATAGAAATAGCGCTGGGCGGAGATATTATCCGGAACAACAATTTCCGCTGGACCATGAACACCAATTTCACCATCAACCGCAACAAGTTGCTGCGTCTCGCTGATGATACCACCCGCGAAACGGCCATCAACAACTTTAATATCCTGCGGGTGGGTAGTCCGCTCGGGTTATTCAAGACTTATGTTTATGATGGAATCTTCCAGACAGGAGATGTAATTCTGCCCGGTCAGCCCGTTACCAATCCACGCCCCGGTACACAAAGAGTAAAAGATGTGGCCGGTGGTCCTGACGGGAAACCAGATGGAAGAATTTCTGAAGCCGACCGCATTGTTACAGGTGATGCAAACCCAAAATTCATCTATGGTTTCTCCACCAACATTACCTACAAAAACTTCGATTTCGCCGCCTTCTTCTCGGGTGTGTATGGGAATAAAATCTTCAACATCGCGCGCTGGTCGCTGGAGAATCCCGTTGGTGGCCGTAACCTGGTGGCAGGCGCCGCGAACAGGTGGACACCTTCCAATACTACTGCCGATCACCAGACTGCGACAGGAAGCCAGGGCGGAAGATTGCCTTTGTCTGACAGGTACCTCGAAAACGGCTCCTTCCTCCGTTGCAAGAACCTCTCGCTTGGTTATACTTTCAAAGTAAAGAATGTATCTAACCTCAGAACCTACATCAGCGCCAACAACCTGTTCACCATAACAGAATATACCGGCTTCGATCCGGAAGTAGGTTCTTTCGGCAACTCGAATACACAGTTCGGTGTAGACAACATCGTTTACCCCGCTTCACGCTCATTCCTGGTTGGTGTTCAGGTAACCCTCTAAAATGTTCATTATGAAAAAACTGATTTATATAAGTGTACTTTTCATTTCCTTCACCAGTTGCAAAAAAATGCTGGAGGAAACGGCTTATTCCGCCACCTATACCAAAGACTTCTATTCCAATGCCGCCGAAGCGGAAGCGGCCATTACCGCGGCTTATGGCAGTTTGTACGTGATGTACAGCAGCGGTGCGCCTTTCTTCGCCTCAGACTGGTCGGCTGATCAGACCTTCCCCCGGAACGTAGTGGGAAGAAATACCCTTACCCAATTTTCCTATGATCCGGCATATTCCGTGCAGAACAGCTTTGGCCGCGTGAATGAATCGCCCATGGAAATCTGGAGAAGGGCTTACCAGGCCATTGAAAGCGCCAACTGGGTAATCGAAAAAGTACCCGGCACTCCAATGGATGCCAACAGAAGGGACCAGATTGTGGGAGAAGCATTGTTCCTGCGCGCCTATTACCACTGGACACTTTCTAAAAACTTTGGCAGCGTGGTGATTAAAACAAGTCCGACCAACTCCATCGACAATGCCGTTGTGGGAAGGTCTCCCATTGATGATGTATATGCGCAGATATTCGATGACCTCACCAAAGCCGAACAAATGCTGCCCGATTACAGCGCGGCACTCGTAAAAGGAAGGGTAAGCAAACAATCGGCGCAACTCCTTCATGCCAAAGCTGCATTGTACAACGAAAAATGGGCCATCGCGCTGAACAAGGCGCAGGCCGTGATCAGCAGTAAAAAATGTACGCTGGTGCCTTCGTTCACCGACCTGTTCACCGCAGCCAAAAAAGACCTCGGTCGCCAGGAAGTAATGTTCGCCGTGGAACTCAACAACACGACCAATCCCATCAGGCAATCACAGATTCATTATTTCTATGCGCCGCTCGGTTCCAACGAATTCAATAAAGGTGGCGCGGGCGGTATTTATGCCTACAGCTCTTTCTACAATTCTTTCAAGACGGGAGATACCCGGAAAAATGTACTGGCCACCAGCTATATGACCACCGCGGGCGCCACGGTGTTGCAAGCCAACATTGATACACGACTCGCCACCAAGGACCTCGTGATCATGGGCAAATACAAGGACCCCAATTCCGTAGGGGCCTACGCCAGCAATAATATTTACCTCCTGCGTTATGCCGACGCGTTCCTGATTGCCGCCGAAGCGGAAGCCAGGGCAGGCGCTCCCGCTGAAACCGCTTACGCCAATGTTGATTCCGTAAGAAAAAGAGCAGGACTACCGGCACTTACCCGCGGCCTTTCCCAAACGGCCTTCATCGATTCGGTACTACAGGAAAGGTCCTGGGAGTTTTACGGGGAAGGCGATCGCTGGTACGACCTTACAAGGACCAACAAATTCCTGACCGTGATTCCCACAGCCGTAAATGCTGACTACCCAACACGTACACCCGCACCGAGGAACAAATATTTCCCGATACCGCAGGTGGAAATCAACGCTAACCCCAAACTTACCCAGAACGACGACTGGAAATAAATGACCATTGAACCTTATATAAGCTACTGCGCATGATAGTGAATGAAGGCGGAAACGCAAGAGAACTTTATACGGAGCACATTCAAGCCGACCTGGTAATAACGGGCGGAGGCATCAGCGGCGTGTGTTGCGCCATTACGGCCGCCAGAGAAGGATTGAAAGTAGTGCTGATACAGGACAGACCCGTGCTGGGGGGCAACGCTTCCAGTGAGGTCAGGCTGTGGATACTCGGCGCCACGTCCCATATGGGCAACAACAACCGCTGGGCAAGAGAAGGTGGGGTAATTGATGAATTGCTGGTGGAGAATACGTACAGAAATCCTGAAGGCAATCCCATCATCTTCGATTCTATCCTGCTGGAAAAAGTGTCGGAAGAAAAAAATATCCACCTGTTGCTGAATACCGCGGTGTACGAAGTCATGAAAAAAGATGCCGATACCATCAGCGGCGTAAAAGGGTATTGCAGCATCAACCAGACTGTTTACCATGTTCGTGCTCCTTTATTCTGTGATGCTTCAGGAGATGGTATTGTCGCTTTTCTTGCAGGCGCTGCTTTCAGGATGGGCGCTGAATCGAAGGAGGAATTCGGGGAGAAATTCGCGCCCTCACGGGAATACGGAGAACTGCTGGGGCACACCATCTACTTTTACTCTAAAGATACCGGAAGACCGGTTCAGTTCACGCCGCCATCTTTCGCACTGAAAGACATTGAGGATATTCCTCGGTACAAAACCTTCAACCTGAAGGACCAGGGCTGTAAACTCTGGTGGATCGAATACGGCGGCAGACTGGATACAATAAAGGAAGCCGAAAAGATCAAATGGGAACTCTGGCGCATCGTATATGGCGTCTGGAACTACATCAAGAATTCGGGCAATTTCCCTGAAGCAGCCAACTACACGCTGGAGTGGGTGGGCACAATTCCAGGGAAGCGCGAGAGCCGCCGTTTTGAAGGCGATTATATACTTACCCAGCAGGATGTGGTGGAACAACGCCACCAGGAAGATGCGGTATCTTACGGAGGCTGGTCCATCGACCTGCATCCCGCCGATGGTGTTTTCAGCGAACTGCCGGGTTGCAACCAGTGGCACAGCAAAGGTATTTACGATATTCCTTACAGAAGTCTTTACAGCCGTAATATCCGGAACCTTTTTCTTACGGGAAGGATCATCAGCGCCTCTCATGTGGCTTTCGGTTCCACCCGCGTAATGGGCACCGCCGCCAACAATGCGCAGGCCGTGGCCATGGCCGCGGTAATGGCTACCGAGAAAAATCTGCTGCCCCGTGAAGTGGGGCAGCAGATTCCGGCATTGCAACAAAGATTGCTGAGAAGCGGTCAGTTCATTCCGGGCGTAAAGAATATGGATATGGAGGACCTCGTTTCAAAGGCCACCATCACCGCTTCAAGCGAATACGCCTTAACGGAATTGCCTGAAAACGGAAACACACTGCCGTTTGATGTGGGCATGGCGCAAATGCTCCCCGTTTCACCCGGTAAACTCCCGCTGATACGGTTGCACCTTCATGCGAAGGAGCGCACCAGTGTTCCCGTGCAACTCGTGGGCAGCAGCAGGGTGGCGGGTTATACCCCCGATACCATCCTGGAAGAAAAATTGCTGCAACTGGAACCTGGTAGGAATTGCATAGAACTGGAATGGAACACCGCGTTCACGAAGCGCCAGTATGTTTTTCTCCTGTTCAGAAAAAATCCCGGGGTGTCGGCATATTTATCCGATGCCCGTTTGACGGGTGTGCTGTCGCTTTTTCAGGCGGAAAACAAAGCCGTTTCCAATACGGGTGAGCAAACACCGCCCGAAGATATTGGCGTGGACGCATTTGAATTCTGGACGCCCAAACGCCGTCCGGAAGGATGGAACATGGCGCTGCGCTTCGCGGAACCGGTCCATACTTTCTCAGCTGAAAATATCTGCAACGGCTATGCGCGGCCTTACCTTGCGCCCAATGCATGGGTGGCCGCAAAAGAAGATGCCACACCATTTGTAATGCTCACCTGGGAGCAGGAAGTGCGTATTTCCTCCATCCAACTCAGTTTCGATACCGATTTCGACCATCCCATGGAATCGGTGCTGATGCACCACCCGGAAAAGGAAATGCCCTTCTGCATCAGGAATTACTACATTTATGACGGACGTGGTAACCTGTTGCGGGAAGTTAAAGGCAACTACCAGACAAGGAATACGATTACACTGGAGGAACCCGTTTTAACCGATACGATTGTTGTGCGATGTGAACACCCATCCGACAGGGTTCCCGCCGCTATTTTTGAGATCAGATGTTATTAATACACTATGAGTACACTGGATTTTGTAGTAATGAGCGTGTTCGCGATCCTGATGGTCATCATCGGTTTGGTCTTTACCGTACAAAGCAGTAAGAGCGCGAGCTCCTTTTTTGAGGCGGGCGGACAAACACCCTGGTGGATCAACGGCCTTTCTTTGTTCATCTCTTATTTTTCAGCCGCCACCTTCGTGGTATGGGGTTCTATCGCTTACAAATACGGCCTGGTAGCCAATACCATTCAGTTCACGATGTGTTTGAGCGGACTGGTAACAGCGCTTTTTATAGCCGCACGCTGGAAAAGAACGGGTGCCACCACCGCGGCTGAATACCTCGGGAAACGCTATGGAAGAAACGCCAAACAATATTACAGTTATATGGTGCTGCTGTACAGCCTGGTGAGTACCGCCGCTGTATTGTATGCCGTAGGTAAAGTGGTGTATGTGGCCACGCCATTTTCGCTGGAAGCCTGCATCATCGCTATTGGCGTTACCATCATCATTTATACGACCGGCGGCGGATTGTGGGGCGTGCTCGCAACCGATGTGGTGCAGTTTGTGATCCTCTCCGCCGCGGTGATCATCATTATACCGTTGTCGCTTTCGGAAGTGGGGGGTATGACGAATTTTCTGGAAAAAGTCCCGGCCCGTTTTTTTGATCCGCTGAACACGGAATACGACCTCGGGTTTATGCTGTCCTTTTTTGTGTACCAGGTGGTGTACATCGCGGGCAACTGGAGTTATGTGCAGCGTTATACATCTGTTTCCACGCCGCGCAATGCTAAAAAGGTGGCCTGGCTTTTCGCTGGACTATACCTCGTGGCGCCGGTCATCTGGATGCTGCCACCCATGGTGTACCGCGTCATCAACCCGGCCCTGGAAGGCATGGAAGCGGAAGGCGCTTACATGATGCTGTGCCAGAAAGTGCTGCCTGCCGGACTCATCGGGCTGGTATTGTCGGGCATGATCGCAGCCACGGCCAGCAAGGCGAATACCACCATCAATACCGCGGCCATTATTTTCGCGCAGGATATTTATAAAGATGTGTTCTTCAAAAACAGTTCTGAAAAAAGGACTATTCTTGTGGCCCGTTTGTTTACCATTCTTTTTGGAGCAGGCACCATATTTCTTGCTATCCTGGTGCCCGCCGCAGGCGGAATCGTGAACGTGGTGCTGAGTACGGCGGCCATTGCGGGAGGAAGTTTGTTCGGTCCGGTGATCTTTTCGCTGTTTTCCAAACGGCAAACCGCCGGGTCACTGATCTGGATATCCGTCATCTCCCTGGTGGTAAGCCTTTTCTTTAAAGTGCTGGCCCCGGGAATGCTGGGCATCACCTTGTCGCGTACCATGGAAACTGTGTTGGGGGTTGGGTTGCCATTGCTGATGCTGAGTGTGTATGAAACATACGCTTATTATGTTGGTAACAATATTCCATTCCTTCACCTCAATACGGAAGGAAATGCCGCCTTTAACAGCGGCGAAGCCGTGAAACAGAACATCTTTGGCACCCGGGTGATTGCGCTGAGTACGGCATTCGTAGGCCTGGGCATCACTATACTCGGCGCCATCGCGGAGAACGGAAACATCGCCCTGGTAACGGGTGTGGTGGTCATGCTCGTAGCCCTGGCCGTGCTGATCAAAATGTTTGTAAACACCGCGAAGCCCGCGGAACTGAAGACTATTTCCTAAGCTCATGCAAAGTATCTATCGCACCATATTTCTGATCCGTTTACCTTTTTTAACAGGATGGCTGTTGGCGTTAACAGGAACATCGTTCGCACAAAACGGTGCACGCACCTGGTACAAAGGCGATGCACACATCGCATTCAAATGGCGGTTTGGCTACAGCGAATTTCCTTTTCCCGAAAACAATGTCGTAGCGCAACAAGACGCCCTGCGCGGAAAGTTCGGGTGGTACGACGGCGCTTTGTGGTCGCATCCCTACAAAACCTGGGACGGCAATGCGGTTCATGGCGTACAACTGCTCTTCAGAGGCGGTTCTCCTTATTCCCGCGAAGTAATGTGCACCAGTGAAACAGTACCTTATGAAGCAGCGGGAAAACCGGTATCTTTTTTAATTCCTTTTCAATACACCATCGGGTCGGAAGAAGCCATCGCTTTTTCGCTTCGCGTGAAAGGCGCTTCGGAAGAAACCATCGTTTGTAAACTGAATCCACAGGCAGAACAAACGATCACCGGAGGGTTGTTTAAAGTGAATTTCATCACCTTAAAAATTGCAGGATCCGGCAACGCGAAACCAGTGCTGAACGCCAGTGGTATGATGCACCTCACGGTTTATCCGCCATTGCTGGGTTACGGTGGAAGAACGGAGTTCTATTTCAGCTCATCCACCCGCCACATGGATGTGGAATCTTCTTTGCTCATCGGTTCACTTTACAGGGACATGCACCAGGCTGACCCTTATCTTCAACTTTCGGAATCGCCACTTTTAAAGGATACGATCAAAGCTGCAGCGGCATTACATGCGCAACAACTGCGCGAATGGCAGGTTGCCACCGCACAGCGTTCTGATGCGTTGTTACAGCAGGCGAAGGTGGAAGTTTTTTGTGCCGGTCCAACTGAAAAGCGCGACCGGGGTGAACGCCGTGTGACCGCTTACTCCGGCAACCCCGTAAAAGACTTTCAATACGGTGACCCTTCGCCTCAAATGGCTGGAATGGCAAAATCCGTGACCAACGCATTGGGAAAGAAATTCTCTCTGTTCCGCTACCAGCACCATTATCTGCCCTGGAAAATGGAGGATCCCGCGCAACTCGATTCCAGTCAGCTCACCTACCTCAAAGAATGGCTGACCGTAGCCAACACGTATGCCGATTCGGTCATGCTCGACCTGCAACTTTCTCCGGTCGTGAAGCTGTACAGGCAGCATACCAAAGCGGGAACCATTGCTTTACCGCAAGCGGGCATTCCCGGTGCAGAATGGGATAAGATAACGCAGGGCTATCTTACCACCCTGCGTTATGCGAAGCAGGTCTGTCCCAGGTTGAAGATCATCCAGATGCCTTATGAACTGGACAACATGTCGGATGCCGAAGTGCATGCGGATGCGCATTATATGTTCTATAAAAGTTTGTACGAAGCGGTATATCTTTTTAACGAAGGCCGTTCCGAAGCCGACCAGGTAAGGGTTGCAGGATTGGGCAGCAATAATCCCAACAGCCGCTGGGATTTTATTCAGGGTTTTTTAGAAAGGTACAGTAAAGATACGGGAGGCCGGAAACGCCTGGATTACCTCACCTGGCACACCTATCTTTTCCCGGGCAATTACCCGGCGATGATCAAAGGGGTGAACGATAGCCTTCAGCATTTGCTGAAAAAGTATGGACTGAACCCGGAACTTCCCGTTATCATCGATGAAATGGGACTGGCAGAACCTTCCACTATTGAGGACCTCAGCGATCTGCGCGGCGCCATGCGCAAAGAAGCCGCGATGGCCAACTTCAGCGCCGCTATTCACCATTATTATGAGCAGATGCCCGGCAACTGGATACCCATCAGTGGCGCGGGTTGGCATTTCGCCTTACTCACCTACGGGGAACAACAAGTTCTTTCCACTTACGCGAAAGGTATGTTGCTGCGGAATAAGCTCGGAGACGAAAAAATACCCGTAAAGTCCACACCGGTTGATGCGCAGGGGTTTGGGCTGCATGCCACCGCCACCAAAACAGCGGACCGCATCAGTGTGTTGCTGTACGCCGCTTCGCCATCAATTTTCTACAGCCAGGCAACACCGCTCTCGTATAAAAATATTGAACTTGTGCTGAAAGATATTCCGCCGCATTTCAGGGACCGGGTGTTGAAGGTTACCCAATTTTTCAGTACACCGGAAGACAGCGCCATGCTTCGTGTATTGTCCCGTGATGAATACCAGACCTTGCCGCTTACCCGTGGCGCAGACCGGTATGAAAAAGATTTTACGGAAAAAGAAGCAGCACTGTTGAACCGCATTGATACCCGTTCTTACCAGGTTACTTCAGGCAAAAATATGCTCTTGTTGCCAGTGGACCTGGACACATACGGGATGTTGCTCGTTGAAATAGAATTGCTGAAAAAATAAAATATTTAATTGCGATACATGATGCCGATGGGAACTGTTGTCAGAAAGAAATTAACTACAAAAAAGAACTACGGAGAACGCTTCCTGTTCTGGTGTATGCTGGTGGTTATGCCCGTATTGGCCATAAGCCAGGAAAGTATAGAGAATGCGCATTATAAAGTGCAGCCTGCGGCTGATTTTAAAAAGTCGCCAGGGTTTATTGTAACCCACAAAGCATCTAACCTGCAACGCAGAGTAACCCCGGCGCTGAACCTGGTATACAGCAATACAACACCGGAAATGACCAGTGCTTCCATGGACGGCCAGCCGGGAGTGGTGGCCTGGAACAAGAACGGCATAACAATACCGGACATCAATGCTTTAGGCAATACCCCTCTGGTGGCCCGTGCGTATAAGATCAGCGGGAATCAACTGGTGTTCACCTTCAAAGACCCGGCCGCCGCGCATGTTTCACTTACCATAAAATTTATTCAGGGGCAGGAAGCGCCGGTTTTTGAAATGGAAATGACGGCACGGAAAGCGGGGCATTTTTCATTGGGCTTTTCCGGAATGCCAAAAGTAGACTCCGCTGCTGTTGATTTTGTGTACCAGCCGCTCACGTGGAGCTGGAAGCGTTTTCCTTCAAGGTTTGCACTCACGGAAGAGGCGTATGCCAATACCGCCGCGGTATTCACGAGCCATCATGGTTACACCGAGGGACTGGCCGTATTGCTATCGGATATCCCATACCGTTATGCACGGAGCGCGCAATGGAACAACGCAGGCAAAAAGAGCAATGCATTCTGGTCGGTTTTCCCGGAGGATGGTCCGAAAGGGAACAGTCTTTTTGGAATGGCGGTCCGTAACCCGGAGGGAAAGGCACAGCCTACAATATATGCGCCCTTGCCCGGAACGGAACGTGCGGCCTTGAAAGCAGGAGAGAAGTTCCATATCGGACTGGTGTATGTGCTGCATCCCGGCGACTGGCAAGCGGGAACAACGCATTTGTTGTCTACTGTATTCAATTACCGTTCGGAGCGGGAGAATGCGCGTACTTCCCTCAACCAGACCTTTGAAAACATGCTGAACTTCGCGATGAACGATGTGTACAGCGGCTGGAACGCGGAACTGAAAGCTTCCGATTACCAGTTTGATGTACCAGGCACGGTTAAAAATGTTTCAGCTTTACACGCGCTTAGCCTGGCCATGGTTACGGGCAACGAAGAAATTTTGCGCCGACGTGCGATTCCAACAATAGAATATGTGATGAGCAGGGAGAAATTCCTTTTCAGCACCAGCGATTCCGCGCACCAGAGTCAGGTGCCCTCGCACCTGCTCAACGGGCCCTGTGTGGACATAGGCGAATTGTCGGCACTTCATGAAATGACCAACGGCTATACCCCTGCATTCGCATTGGAGGCGAACCGGCTTTTCGGCAAAAGCAGGCAACTGAACATGAACACGCAAACGGGCGGCGGCAGCTGGCAGGATTACCTGGCGAGGTACAGGCTACACCGCAACAACGAAGACTTGCGCAAAGCTGTTGATGGCGCGAAGGATTACCTCCGGCAGGTGTACCACAACTATTCACATACCTTTTTTGATTCACCCGGGCTACGTGACCGTGGCGCGGGTTTTACTACGGATTACGGGCTCCGGATTTACGATCTTTTTGAGCTTTTCCAGGAAACCAAAGATTCGCTGTATTTAAAGGCTGCCGTTACAGGAGCGAAACAATTGCTGCTCTGGACCAGGAGCAACCCCGCCCCTCCCGAAACAAACATCACGGTGAACAAAGGGGGAAAGGTGGAAGGCATATTCCCGGGAAGAAGGGTGAGTGCCTTGGAAGGCGCACCATTCGTGCCGATGGATGTTACCAGTTATGTGCCCGAGCAAACAGTTCCTGCCTGGGAAACTTCTTTGAATGGCCTTATCCCCGAAGCGCCCAATACCTATGCTTTCGGGCCGGTTATGCTCGCGCACCACGCTGCCTGGTTGCTGCGCCTCGCGCATTGCTCAGGGGATACGCTGCTCCGGAATGCCGCCTACAACGCAATTGTCGGGCGATACAGCAATTTTCCGGGCTATTATTTCACCTCCCTGCATACCGATGTGTACCAGCGCCAGGATTATCCCATGCACCCGTTCGCGGATGTGAAGTACAACGCTATCTTCTATAATCATGTATGGCCGCATCTTGCTTTACTGATGGACTTTCTCGTATCCGATTTCTATTACCGCTCAAAAGGACAAATCGATTTCCCTGGCACCTATGCGCCCGGGTACGCTTTTCTCACGAGCCAGGTGTACGGTGCGAAGAAAGGAACGGTAATGGGTAATCCGAACGTGCAACTCTGGATGCCTTCCCATGCCATCCGTTCAGATGGGATCGCCTTCAATTATATCATGGGATACAATGAAACCGACCTTTTTCTGGCTTTCGCCAATACTTCCCGCAAGGCGGTAACTGAAAATATTTTCCTGAATCGTGAGGTGATTCCCTGGGATATGGATCAGGAATATACCATCCTCCTGCACGATATGGAAGGAAAGGCTGCTGAAGGGAAAATAAAGAATGGTAAACTTTCTCTTACCATTCCTGCCGGCGGCCTCCGTTGTATTCAAGTGAAAGGAATGGCGCCTTTGGAGAAAGAGCTTCCGGAGCAGCGGTCAATCAGTAAGAACAGGTTCCTGCGCTACCATTCGTTAAAAGATACTTCGGCCACCGCAACCGCCATGGTTATTCAAACCAACGCCAGTAACGCAGTGTTTTATGTGTATGCGAACAAAACGGAAAAAGATTGGAAAGCATGCACGTTCCGTTATCGGATCAATGGGACACAAACATGGTCTTCAGTTACGGATGAAAACTATCCTTTTGAATTTGATCTTCCTTTGACGAATGTAAATGATGCCGTAGATTTCGAAATAATCGCAACACCCCACGATGGGCGTGAACTTCGATTTCCCATTAAAACCATCAACCATTGAACAAAAGAATGCTTACCAATACACGATATATATACCTTTTTTTAACCTGGTCTATACTGCTTGCAGGATGCGCGGCCAGGCTGGCACAACAAAGCACAGAAAAGAAGCATGACCTTGAAATACTTGGTCTGGGCGATTCTATTACAGAAGGAGGTCCTGGTTTCTTTTCCTATCTCTTCACATTGGATTCATTGCTGAAACAGTCTGGTTATCATCCGCGGTTCGTTGGCCCAAAAACCAGTATTCAATCCGGGGATACCTTGCGCCACGCGGCGTTCAGTGGTATGACGGCGGAATTCATCGCCAAAAAAATCGACAGTATTTACAGGGCATACCCTGCAAAGCTGGTACTCTTACACAGCGGGCACAATCATTTCGCGGAAGAAAAGCCGGTGGCGGGTATTCTGAACGCGCACCGTACTATCATTGCCACTATCAAAAAGATAAATCCATCTGCAAAGGTATTCGTGGCCGGCGTGGTTACCGCAGGGAAATTGCCCAAGTATGAATATATTCCCGCACTGGATGATGCCTTGCGCAATATGGTGGATTCGTTGAAAGATCCGTCTGTGGTATATGTTGACCAACGCAACAACTGGAACTGGAGCATCCATGCCATTTCAGATAAAGTGCACCCCAACAGGGAAGGGGCGCGGATCATCGCGGAGAACTGGTTCCGGGCGCTGGCCGTTTCGAAGCAGGTACAACCGGCGCAGCCGGATTCGTTGCTCCCCGTAAAAGCGTTCGCGCCGAGAGGCGGATTACCCAATTTCTTCTCTAAGTTGAATTCAGGCAAACCAATGAAGATCGCCTTCCTTGGCGGAAGCATCACCCGCGCGGGTGGTGGGTATCGTGATCAGATTATTGAAAAACTGATGGACCAATACCCTAAAACCACGTTCCAGGAAGTAATGGCGGCGGTAAGTGGCACCGGCTCCGATTTTGGCGCCTGCCGTTTGAAACAGCACGTGACCGATCACCGGCCCGACCTGGTATTCGTAGAGTTCGCGGTAAACGATAACCGCTGGCGCATGAAGCTGGTGCGGGAAACCATGGAAGGTATTGTACGGCAATTGTGGAATGCTGATCCCGAAATGGATATTTGTTTTGTATATACTTTTTCGGCGGAAAACCTGCCCACCTTACAGGCAGGAAAATTTCCGGCATCCGTATCTGCTATGGAACAAGTAGCGAACCACTATGGTATTCCTTCCATCCATATGGGGCTGGACGTTGTGAACGAAATAACGAGGGGGCGTATGCGCATTTCAGGAAAGAAAGAGGAGCATGCCGATATCCCCCTGTTCTCACTGGATGGCGTACACCCGCTGCCGCAAACCGGGCATAAAATGTACACCGCGGCGCTGGATAAGTACCTCATGCAGATGAAAGAAAAACGTACCCCGGTAAAGCATACACTGCCTGGTGCGTTAGAAGCCGGGAATTGGGAAAATGCAGGAATGGTAAGTCTTGAAGCGCAGGGGAAATTTTCAGGCAACTGGGGTACCACCGATTCCGTGACCTTGGGCAAAGAGTATTATTCGCTGATGCGCACCGTATATGCAACGGCTTCACCCGAAGCAACGCTCACTGTTAATTTTGAAGGCACACGTTTCGGGCTGGCAGATATTATGGGACCCGGCACTTCGGCCATTGAGCTCACCATCGATCAGCAGCCGCCCCGCGTGATTTCACGTTTCGATGCCTTCAGTACTTATTACAGGCTCAATTATTTTATACTCACTGATCTTGCACCCGGTAAACATACGGCTACCATCAGGCTTTCTCCGGCACCATTGAACAAGGCCGCCATCCTTGAAACCCGGAACGTGGTAGTGAAAGACTGGGCACCTTATGAAAAGAATGTGCTGTATGTGGGTGGCATTCTGTATTAATTCAATTTACGCGTTATGAAATTTATCCGATCCATTTTCCAAAGATGCTTTCTGTTCACGGCTGTACTGTTTACTACCGGTTATAGTCATGCGCAAAAAAAATATACCGCCGACTGGACGTCATTGGATGCCCGCCCGGTTCCGCAATGGTTTAAAGATGCGAAACTGGGCATCTTCATTCACTGGGGCGTTTATTCGGTTCCGGCCTGGGCGCCCGTAGGGAAGGAGTACGCTACCTATTCCAAATATTCGGAATGGTACTGGAACCGGTTGGTAACAGATAGTTCGAACGTGGGAAAAGCATTCAGGCAATACCACAACGCCGCTTATGGTCCCAATACAAAATACCAGGATTTCGCGCCGGCATTTAAGGCTGAATTGTTCGATCCCGCACAATGGGCGGAAGTCATGAAGCAGTCGGGCGCGAAATATGTGGTGCTTACTTCCAAACACCACGATGGGTTCACTTTGTGGCCCAGTGCGCAGTCGTGGAACTGGAACGCCGTAGATGTGGGGCCGCACCGCGATCTTGCCGGTGAACTGAGCGCAGCGGTAAAAGCGAAAGGGCTGCACATGGGCTTATATTATTCGCTGTATGAGTGGTTCAATCCCTTGTATAAAACGGATGTGAACAAATATGTTTCCGACCACATGATCCCGCAAATGAAGGACCTGGTGCAACGCTATGAACCGGAGATCATCTGGCCCGACGGGGAATGGGAGCACGCCAGCGCTACGTGGAAAAGCACCGAGTTCCTCGCCTGGCTCTACAATGAAAGTTCCGTTAGAAACTCCGTGGTGGTGAACGACCGTTGGGGGAAAGAAACCAGGGGGAAGCACGGCGGTTACTACACTACAGAATATGATATTGTACACAACGAAGATGCCACCAAGAAGAAGTTTGACCATCCCTGGGAGGAATGTCGGGGTATCGGCGGTTCTTTCGGCTACAACCGGAACGAGAACCTGGCCGATTATGAAACTTCAGACGCACTGATCCACATGCTCATCCAGAAGGTGTCGCGCGGCGGGAACCTGCTCCTGGATATCGGGCCCGCTGCCGATGGAACGATCCCTGTAATTATGCAACAACGCCTTGCCGACCTCGGCGCCTGGCTGAAAACGAATGGAGAAGCTATTTACGGTACCACCGCCGCGGATATGGAGCCGGGTGATGGTGTTTATTTTACGCGCAAAGGCAAAGATGTTTTTGTATTCATCACAAAGCCGCAGGGTAGTACTTTGGAAATCACCTTGCCGGATGCACCCGCGAAAGTTGCCTGGCTTGGATCGGATAAAAAGATCGCGTACACTTACAGGAAAGGAAAATGTGTGGTCCGTGGCCTTGATGTGCATCCCAACCTCCCCAATGGCGGTTACGGATGGGTGATGAAACTTTCAGGTGGAAAATAACGGACAGCCGTATTGCGCACCACGGCAAAATAGTACCGGTTTTTACCAACATAGTTCAATATATAAACCTGCAAGCGGATTATATTTACCCGGTTAGCGGTATCAAATATATTCGTTTGCCATGCTTAAATATTTTTTCTTACTCGCATTTAGTATAGTGGGGCTTCACGCAGCGGCTCAACCTGTTGGTACACCTGTTTGGGGCAACTGGAAGCATTGGGGCGACCAGGGAAACGGCAATTATGTAAACCCTGTATTACCGGGAGACTACAGTGACCTGGATTGTATCCGTGTAGGCGATGACTATTACGCGGTATCCTCTACTTTTCAATTCTCACCCGGCTTCGTTGTGCTGCATTCCAAAGATCTGGTGAACTGGAAAATACTTGCGCATGCCGTAAAAGACATCACCACGATTTCTCCTGAAATGAACTGGGACAGGATGAATTGTTATGGAAGGGGAATATGGGCCGGCGCGATCCGTTACCACAATAAAAAATTCTGGATCTATTTCGGTGATCCTGAAAAAGGCTATTTCATGACCACGGCTAAAAGTCCGGAGGGCCCATGGGAGCCGCTGCACCAGGTAATGGCAGAAAAAGGTTGGGACGATTGCTGCCCTTTCTGGGACGATGACGGACAAGGTTATTTTATTGGAACACATTTCGCGGACGGCTATAAAATTCATCTCTTCAAAATGACCCCCGATGGAAAAACCCTGATTCGGGATTCTGATAAAGTAATTTATCAGTCTAAAGGCAGCGAAGCAAACAAGTTGTTTAAGATAGGAGACACTTATTACCATTTTTTCAGTGAAGTAAAACCTGATGGGCGGGCCGTAATGATGCAACGGTCGAAAAACCTCTACGGCCCTTACGAAGTAAAACAACTGAGTCACGCCCAGCAGGAATGGCGGGAACCGAACCAGGGCGGTATTGTGCAAACAAAGGCGGGCGACTGGTATTTCCTTACGCACCACGGTTCTGGCGACTGGAGCGGAAGGATCATGAGTTTGCTGCCGGTGAACTGGGTGAACGGATGGCCCATACTTGGAGCCGTAGGGCCCGATACCATCGGGCGCATGGTTTGGGGCGGGAAGATGCCTGCGCAGGGCCATCCGAAGATGGTGCCGCAAACGGATGATGATTTCCGGGTCGCCACACTCTCCCCGCAATGGGAGTGGAACTACCAGCCCCGTTCCGGGAAATGGTCGTTAACGGAAAGGAAGGGGTGGCTTCGCCTGCATGCCTTCCAACCGCTGAAAGCAAATGATTTCTTCAAAGCGGGCAACACCCTCACCCAACGCGCTTACCGTACGGAACGGAGTGAAGTGGTCGTGAAACTGGACATCAGCAGGATGGCAGAAGGCCAGAGAGCGGGACTGGCGCATTTCGGATACCCTAAATACGCGGCCGTGCAGGTCTCTTGCAACGCAGGAGGGAAAACATTAAATTATGTGGTGGATGGCGTGGTAACTCCCGGACCTGTAGTGAAAGACAATATCATCTGGATGCGGTCAACCTGGGGATTGGATGGCATCAATACTTTCAGTTATAGTTCAGATGGAAAAAATTTCACCGCCATCGGCCAGCCCTGGCAACTGGTTTGGGGCGCTTACAGGGGCGACAGGATCGCGTTGTTCAATTACAACGACCATGCGGAGGATGGGATAATTGATATAGATCAGTTCACTTATAAGTACACGCAGCCAGCTCACCGCTAATCAGGCCAATCGTTTAAATTTTTTCGGTCATTGATGAAAAAAGCAGATTTTTAAGCCCATTATATACCTGTGCCCATCTTTCAGCGTTGCTGGATTTTCAGAACAAGCTTAGGTATAACGAATGTTTGAATGGGAATCAGATGCAAAGTGATTATGAATTATTGCTGTTAATTGCTGAGGGTAACGAACGGGCGTTCGAACTCTTTTTTAGTCGTTACCGTGACAAGCTTTACCAATACCTGCTTCTCGTTACCAAATCTTCAGAAATAGCGGAGGAGATCACTATGGATATCTTCCTGAAACTGTGGGCGGGTCGGGAATTGCTGAGTCAAATTGCAGACCCCGGCGCTTTTCTCCGAAAGATCGCGCACAATAAAGCCATTGACTTTTTCCGCGTGGCCGCAAGGCACGACAAGCTGCACAAAGCTTATGCGGCGCACATCCAAAGGCTTCATGAAAATGATGACCAAAGTACACTGGATGAAGAAAGCCTGCAATTGCTCCGGGAAATTATCAATCAGCTTCCCCCCAGGAGAAAACAGATTTACCTGCTGAGCAGGGAACACAATATGACCTACGACCAGATCGCAAAGCACCTCAATATATCCCATAAGACCGTGAAAAACAGTATGTTGGCAGCCTTAAATGAGATCAGGGAGCACCTCGCTAAAAAGTCCGGCAATGCATCGTTGCTGTGGCTGTTTTTCTCCTGCTGAAAATAAAATTCATAATTTTTTAATGGCGATGGGCCTGCCGGGTTGTAAAATTCGTCATTAGTAAACATACAACCTTATGACCCGGCAAACACAACCTTTACAAGCGCTGCTTCAGAAATACCTGGACAATACGATCACGCCATCGGAGTTAAAGTTATTTTTTGAAGCGGTGGCTGCTGCTGCTCATGAAGATCAAATTCATGAAGAGGTGGGGGCGTTGTGGGATGAACTGCCCGGTAGTAAAGGGGCTGCTGCTACGGAAGACAGCGCGGCGGTATATGATTACGCCGCGGCAGCAAAGCAGATCATTCAGCAGGCGGAAGTGCAGGAGTGGGAAGCCACTTCGCGCATGCCGATGTATAAAAAGGCCTGGTTCAGGTATGCGGCAGCAGTTATACTTTTTGTGGCGCTCGGCGTTTATTTCTACCGGTATAACGGAAATGATGCCGCCCCGCCTTCCATAGCTGCGCATGATTCAGGCAGAAATGACATACAACCCGGTGGTCAGAAAGCCGTGCTGGTGCTGGCCGATGGAAGCACCATAACACTGGATGATGCGGGAAACGGGCAACTGGCCATTGAGAATGGTACCGAGATTACCAAAAAAGATGGACAGGTGGTGTACGGGAATTCAGAAAATACTGCGGTTACCTACAATACAATGTCCACACCCCGCGGCGGACAATATTCGATTACCTTGCCTGATGGTACAAAAGTGTGGCTCAACGCAGAAAGTTCCATCACTTTTCCCACACATTTCAACGGTCCGGTAAGAGAGATCGCAGTGAAAGGGGAAGTTTACCTGGAAGTGGCCCGCAATGAAAAGAAACCCTTCCGGGTAGATGTGGATGGGCGCGGTATAGTGGAAGTATTGGGTACGCATTTCAACGTGAACGCTTACACCGATGAAAAAAATATTAGGACAACGCTCCTGGAGGGCAGTGTGAAAGTAAGCAGGAAAGGCGCCGGAAACGCCTCACAGGCAAAGCTTTCACCTGGACAGCAAGCCGTTATGGGGCACGGTGCCGGACAACTGGAAGTAGTGGCCGGTGTGAATACTGCCGCCGTTGTAGCCTGGAAAGATGGCGTATTTGACTTTGATGATGTTTCATTGGAAGAGGCCATGCGCCAGCTCGCGAGATGGTATGATATTGAAGTGGTATATCCACAGTCGGTACCAGATGTAAAACTGGGCGGCGCTATCAAAAGAAACCTTTCGTTTCCCGATGTGCTGCGTTTTCTCGGAAATGTAGGCCTGCGGTGCAAGCTGGAGAACAACAGAAAATTAATGATATACCCCTAAACACTAAAAAAACATCATAAAATATGGCAAGATAAAAAAACTGGCGGGCCGCTAAAAAAAAACCGAAGATGGTGCGAACATCTCCGGTAAACGTTTGGTGGGCCAATAAAACAATTTTCATTCGGACAACTGCTTCATTATTCAACCAAACCCGACTAAGTTATGGAATTTATTGCTTCTAACCGGCCATTGCGGACCGGATTGGCCTGGTGTGGCTGTATCCGCCGCGGGCTACTAACCAAAACGCTGTTAGCGATGAAACTAACAATTGTTTTATTAACCGCTTTTTTTATCCAGGTGCAGGCCGCGGGTGTGGCCCAGCCCGTTACGGCGAACTTAAACAAAGTGCCTTTGCGGAACGTGTTTAAGCTCATCGAAAAGCAAACGGGCGTGACCTTTTTTTACAACGATGAACACATCCGTCAGGCGGGCACCATCACCATTGAGGCACGCCAGATGCCACTGGCTGATTTTCTTTCCGCTATCCTGAAGCCAGCGCAACTATCTTTTGAAATAAAGCAGGGAAACGTAGTGGTGATGCGCAAAACACCCGAACCTTCCGTGAAAGAAGAAGCAGCTCCCCGGATAAAGATTTCAGGCATGATTACCGACCAGAATAAGTTGCCATTGCCTGGCGCCACTATTCGGGTGAAAGGCCGCCAGTTAATGGCGCTGAGCGATGACAAGGGGATGTTTCAACTGGAGGCGGAAAGGGGAGATGTACTCATCATCAGCTTTGTGGGCTTCAATGAAAAACAGGTGAAAGTAGGAGATGGGCAGATGCTCACCATTGTGCTGGATCCTTCCGAACAAATCATGGAAGCGGCCCAGGTGATTTCCACCGGTTACCAGAGCATCGCGCGGGAACGCAACGCCGGTTCGGTAGCGAAGGTGGATATTGCTACCGTAGCCAACAGGTCCAGCAGTACCAATATCCTCCAAAGACTGGACGGACTGGTACCCGGTCTGGTGGTCAACAACGCACCGGGTGGCGAACCATTGCTTATCCGTGGACTTACTTCGCTCAATTCCACCAGGTCGCCACTGATTGTAGTAGATGGCGTGGAATTACCGAGTGACATTACCAACACTGCATCCACAAATAACATATTGAACGGTTCTAACCCAATTGCCAACATCAACCCCCAGGATATTGCTGATATCACCATACTGCGCGATGCTTCCGCTGCTTCCATCTGGGGATCGAAAGCGGCCAACGGCGTGATCGTGATTACCACCAAAAAAGGACAGGCCGGACAAAAACTGCGTGTGGAATACGATGGTTACTACAATTTCCAAGGTAAACCAGACAGGGATTACATCCCCAAAATGAACAGCCGCGACTTTATCAATACTTCCAAAGAATTGTTCCCGCAGTTTGTACCTTCTTTCCCCTGGAATACAGTAAAATCAATATTTCCTGTTTCGCCCCATTTGCAGATTCAATACGACGAATACCGCGGATTGATTACAAAGGCACAGGCTGACAGGGCGCTGGACAGCCTTTCAGCCATCGACAACAGGGGTGAGATCTCCGATATTTTTTACCGGAACGCATCCACCACCAACCATACCGTATCCCTCTCGGGTGGCATGAACGCTTACAGCTTTTACGGATCCATGAGTTATACCGGTGTTCAAAGCAGCACGCCTGGTGAAAGAAACAATACCTACAAACTCAATTTGCGCCAGGATTTCAAGTTCAATAAAAGGATTCAGTTCACCCTTATTTCAGACCTCACCAATACTTCTACGGCCGCCAGCAATCTGGGCAATGGAATTACTGCCCCCGGCGTGTCTTTTGTACCTTACCAACGCTTCCGTGATGATGCCGGTAATGCCCTGCCTGTGCACTACCTCGGTAACTATGCCGATTCGCTTCGGTTGATTTATGCCGCACGTAGCAGGGTGAACCTCGACTATGTGCCGCTGGATGAAATTAACCGCGCTTATTCGAGGGGTTCAAGCCTTTCCGGAAGGGTGGTGGGAACAGCGAAGCTGCAACTGCTGAAAGCACTGCGTTTTGAAGGTACTTATGGCTACCAGACTTTTTCTAGAACCGGCCGCACCGTTCGGGACCAGGAAAGCTATTTTGTAAGGAACCAACTTGTAGGATTTACGCAGGCCGCGAATGTAAATACCACACCCCGGTACTGGTTGCCCCGCGACGGTGGCATGCTGACCGTAAACAATGCCAACCAGCGCAACTGGACCGTAAGGAACCAACTGGTGTTCGATAAAAACTTTGGGGAGCACCAGCTTACCGTACTCGGGGGACAGGAAGCCACCAGCACAACTCCTTTCACTTCTACCGCTACTTATTACGGATGGGACGATCAGCTCCAGGTTTCAAGACCCGTGAACATCGATACACTGATGAAAGGCATCTCCGGCACGGTGCCCGGTGGTACCCGTGTATTGCGCGACAACAACGTGGGTGGAGGCGAAGGCGCCATTGCCCGGACTACTTCGTATTATTCCACACTCGGCTATATGTTCCTGCGCAAATATGCGCTGAACGCCAGTTGGAGAATCGACCAGAGCAATCTTTTCGGACTCGCCAAGTCCGCGCAAAACAGGCCGGTGTATAGCATTGGTGGTAAATGGATGCTGAACAGAGAGGATTTTATGGCGGGCCTCTCCTGGCTCGACAGGCTCGATTTCAGGCTTACTTACGGTATCGCGGGCAATGCGCCGCGTCCTGCACAGGCAGCTTCTTTCGATATCCTCCAGGCTACGGCTAACGTAAATTATGTAAGCGGCGTTGGACTCAACGTAAGAACACCGGGCAACGATAAACTCACCTGGGAAGGTACCACCACCTACAACGCAGGCGTTGATTTTACAGTATTTGGCGGGAGGTTTGGCGGTTCCATTGATGGATACGTGAAAAAAACAACAGACCTGATCGGCTCCCTCCTCACCGCACCACTTACCGGTTATCCCACTGTAACAGGTAACTTCGGCGACCTCGAAAATAAAGGAATTGAATTCAGCCTGAATTCCATCAATATCAATAAAAAGGATTTTATATGGACATCCATGCTGAATGTCGCTTTCAATAAAAATAAAATCACAAGACTGGCCAGGGCCACAGCTATTACTACCGGTACCGGCATGATCGGCAGTTCTTTCATAGAAGACAACCCGGCGTATGCGGTATTTGAATTCATGTATGGCGGATTGAATGCAGAAGGTGATCCCCAGATCATCCAGGCCGATGGCAAACTGCTTTCCACGGCAAATGGTTCCAAGCCTGAAGATGTGAACCTGGCCGGCACTTCGCAGCCCATCTGGACCGGCGGCTTGTTCAACAACATCACGTACAAAAACTTCCAGTTTGGCATAAACATCAGCTTCAATTTAGGACATGTGCTGTTCCGGGATTTCAACGCAGTATGGCAGGAGCCGCTCAACCAGAACACGATCCACCCTGAATTCGCCAACCGCTGGAAAGTGGCGGGCGACGAGGCCAGAACAAATATTCCCCGCTATGCCTACAACAGCACCATCGCGAACGGAAGAAATATCTTCTATTACACCTATTCTAACCTGAATACGTTCAACGCTTCCTTCGCGAAGATCAGGGAAGTGACGCTGCAATACAGCATGGGGCAGGGCATCGTAAGCAAGCTCGGTGCAGAAGGACTCACCTTCCGGGCGCAGGTTTCCAACCTGATGTTGTGGAAGCAGAATAAACTGGGTATTGATCCTGAGTTCCAGGATCCGACAGGCAACAGGAATATGCGTACGGGGCAGGGGACTTTCACCATTGGCGCGCACCTCACGCTTTAATTAAAACAAGTTTACAATTATGAGAACAAATTATAAGGTACTATTACCTATTCTGATTATACTGCTGGTTACACAATTGTCTTGTTCAAAAGATTTCCTGGAGATAGAAGCGAAGGGCTCCAGGATAGCCCGCACCACCTTGGATTACGAGCAATTGATGAATGCGGTTGCACTGCAGGTGCTGTACGCGCCTTCCCTATATCTTGGAGATGAAATGGCGGCGCAGCAAACCTACATGGATGCAGCGGCCATCAGAACGCAACGGCTTTTCAGGTATGAGGAAAGAATATATGATGAAGACCAGCTCCCATCTGAAACCTGGCACCTCAGCAGCCTGTACACGTTCAATAAGGTAATCAATGAAGTGATGGAATCGCAGGGAGGATCGGAGCAGCAAAGAAAAGCACTGGTCGCCGAAGCGAAAGTAGGCAGAGCGTTGTGTCACCTCTATTTCCTTTCCGATTATTCTTTGCCTTATAATCCCACCACCGCATCAACGGATTTGGGTGTACCGCTGCTTACAAAGGCAGATGTGACACAAAACTCTTTTGAACGTGCCAGCGTGCAGGAATCCTACGACTTTATTGTTAAAGACCTGAAAGACGCATTGCCCGACCTCGGCCCCTTAACGCACCGCAGGAAATTCTCCAAAGTAGCGGCGGAATTTATACTGGCGCGCACCTACATGTACATGTTGAAATTCGAGGATGCGATGACGCATGTGGAAGGCGCCTTTGCTGAGCTGGGCAAATCTACGATACCGCTTGCGCTGTATGACTACAATATTGTACTCGATCCCAACGCCGCCGGTACATGGTTCCCTGATTTCGGGTTCGGTCTTTCCAACTATCCGCTCCCTGCTGTGAACCAACAGATCATGTACAACCTGAGTATGACCAATTTCCAGTTGCAAATGGTCAACGCGTATGTTTTTTCTCCTGAAACGGCCGCGCTGTATGATCCAGAAGATAAAAGGCTGCTCCTGTTTTCTGATGAGGAAATGTTCAATCCGGCAGTAGTGTATCCCAAGGGGATGAGAAGGTTCTCTGCATCCCTTTTTAACGGAATAGAAGTGGGCCCCTCCCTGCCAGACCTCTACCTGATGCGGGCCGAACTGAAGGCGCGTGCAAATGATCTTCCCGGTGCGAAAGCTGACCTGGAAACGCTGCGGTCCAAAAGAATGCCGGCCAATGTCGCGACGGTTCCCGCCAACATAGCCCAGAACAAAGAAGCATTGGTGCGCTTTATCCTGGAAGAAAGAACCAGGGAGTTCGCCACTTCCGGAATGCGCTGGATGGATATGCGCCGCCTTTCCGTAGACCCGGTGTACAGCAATACCGTGAAGTACACGCATCACCTGTATGATGATGATGGCAATGTAGTTGCCACTTATACTTTAAAACCCGAAAGGTTCGCGCTCAAATTCGGAGAACGCATGATTGCAGAAAACAAAGGATTGGTGGAGAACAAATAAACAGACTATGAAAAGAACAATGCTTACAGCCGTGGTGTGTTGCATTGGTGCAGCCGCTTTACAGGCCCAGGTTTCCAGTATTGTAAAAGGAAAAGTTGCGAAAGGACATCCGGCCAAAAAAGCCTGGATCGGCTACGAAGACAAGAATAATTACAAGACCGATACCGTAGATATAAAAGAGGGTAGGTTCGAATTCAAAGTGTCATCTGAACGCCCAGCATTGGCGCAGGTTACTCTGGTTGTGCCCCCGCCGCCCGGAGAACGCCGCCGCAGGAACCAGGAAGAGAACGATGACGCCGGAGTGATGAGGAACATGGCCCTGTTTTACACGGATGGTGCCATACAACTGGCATTCGATACCACCGGTGTTGCCATTGTAACAGGAGGCGGAAAAGAGGAAGCGGCCTACAAAGCGTTTACGGCAATGGGTAAGGAAAATGCCAAAAAAGGCGAAGCCGCACTGCCTTTCGAAAAAATGGTGACCGGGTTTATTCAGCAGTATCCTGACGCGTACATGAGCCTTGACATCATGGAAATGTTCGCGGGTGTGATACAGCCTACTACCTTCGAACCTATGTACAATGCGCTCAGTCCAAGACTTCAGAATTCGGCAAAAGCAAAGGCCTGGAAACAAAGGCTGGACCAGGCCAAAAAGCTGGATATAGGACAGAAGTCAATCGACTTTACACTGAACGATGTGAAAGGTGCGCCGGTGTCTTTATCCGATTTCAGGGGGAAATATGTCTTGCTGGATTTCTGGGCAAGCTGGTGCGGTCCCTGCAGGGCAGGGCACCCCGAACTGATCGTTATATACAACAAGTTCCGGAGCGAAAAATTCGAAATTTTCGCCGTTTCCCTTGATACAAACAAAGATGCCTGGGTGAAAGCCATTGCCGAAGATAAATTGCCCTGGCGACTGGTGATTGATTCAAAGGACGCTGCTTCAGACGTGGCGAAAAAATACAACATCATGCAAATTCCGCAAAACCTGTTGATAGGTCCGGATGGCGTGATCGTAGCCAGGAACCTCACCGGTAAAAACCTTGAAAATAAACTCGCTGAACTGATGAAGCCATAACACAGGTTTCAGACCGTTCTAACCAAATCTTCTACTGCTGACCTTATCCTGTGTATCGCTCCGTTACATCTCTTCAGGGGATTTAATGGGGCGATTGAAAAGCTATTGTTTCACGGAATTACGCATTCAATAATTTAAAAAACCTGAATCTCATGATCTTAAAAAGAATCATACTGCTGTTGCTGGTATCCAATACCCTTTTCGCGCAGCAGTCTGCAAACGGAAAATACAATTTTCAGGACTTCAGCCTGATCGTGAAGGTTGAAGACCAGGAAAAGTTGTACCATGAAATGCTGAAGGAAAAGCCAGCCGATCCCGCCAAACCCAACATGTACAGTGAATACCGTGCGCAACTGGCGTTGGGATGGCTGAATAAAGGCGACTTCAAACGGTATTGGGCTTATAAAAAAATGAATACCAGTTTTAATGTGCTGCAGTTCCTCTACCTCACGTATGCGTTGGAGTACCTTATGGACGCGGATAAGGATATAGCGGAAGTGGAAAAAGTATCGGCCGATCTTATGGAAGACATTAAGCAGAAAAAACTGAACGATGGCATAGGCAGGGTACACACCCTGTATGAATTAAATGCCGCTGCTAACGCGAAACTGGGTAATACGGAAAAAGCACTGCAACTGATGGACAAATACACCACCAGAAAGTGGGAAGCCCGGGATATGAATTATTTCAGGGATTCCAGGTCCAACTACCTGCACCGTTACGCCATCGTGATGGCGGCTGCGGGGAAGACCCAGGCTGCTTTCGATACACTCAGTAAAGCATTTAAAATGGCCGATTCCAATCCGAAAATGGTCGCCACTTTTCGTACGGTATATAAGAAGCTGAAAGGCTCCGATAAAGGATTTGATGTTTACCTGAAATCATTACAGGAGGAAGCCTACCAGAAATATTACAAAGAAGTAGAAAAATCTTATATCGCCACGCCGCAGCAAACCATGCAGGGTTTTATAACCGGGCCCGGTACCGATGGTAAAAAGATGACCCTCTTT
Source organism: Parasegetibacter sp. NRK P23 (assembly GCF_023721715.1). Classification (NCBI taxonomy): domain Bacteria; kingdom Pseudomonadati; phylum Bacteroidota; class Chitinophagia; order Chitinophagales; family Chitinophagaceae; genus Parasegetibacter; species Parasegetibacter sp. NRK P23. The sequence goes on along the minus strand of NZ_JAMDLG010000017.1, from coordinate 74,590 downwards.
ACAGGAAAGCAACCGGTAAAGGATATCTCTTTGATGAACCTGGAAGGTAAAATGGTTAGTCTGGGCGATTACAGCGGTAAAATACTGGTGGTGGATTTCTGGAGCACCTTGTGTACGCCCTGTGTGGCCGCTTTCAGCGGATTTGAGCGCGTGGTGGAAGATTACAAAAAAGAACCATTCCAGTTGTTTGTGATCAATCTGTTCGAAGACGAGGCTACCGTTAAATCTTATGTTGAAAAAAGAAAAATACCACTTCAGGTGCTGCGCGATGAAGAAAATAAAGCTTACGACATTCAGGGCACACCTACTAAAATCGTATTCGACCCTACGGGTAATATAAGGTTTTATGCTTCAGGTTACGCTGGTTCTACCGACAGGGAATATTATAAACTGAAGGCTATGGTGGAGATCGTAAAAGCTAAAAATTCAGACCTGGCGAAAGTGCAGGGACATTGATCAGAAGAGTAAACCATAAGCTGTAGTGGCGATTGTTATTGCGCCACAATTCTAGGTGCTCCGGCAAATAAGCTGGCAGCACAATGTTCACACGAATTGATTTTATTTTATGAAAAGAATGTTTTTTGCGGCATGCTTACTTTGCTCGCTAAGCCTGACCGCACAACAGAGAAACGCTGATCCTAAACTGGAGGCCTTAAAGAATGAAAAGGATCAGGCTGCGCTCCGCCAGAAAATTAAAACACTGGAAAATGGTTCAGCAGAAGATATGGAATTATTGGTCCGTTACTATGATAAAAACGCCGCGAAGAAAGCTTCAGTAACCAAAAGCCTGGTGAAAAAGTATCCTGAAAGCCAGCAGGCGCAAATGCTTCGACTGACACCCTTTCTGAAAGCCGATGGTGCGGAGGGAACAGAAAAGGCACTTACAGCCATGCTTAAAGATTATCCGGGCATCAACCTTGATCTTGAAAAAACACTGGTTGCAGCCGCTTATGCAGAGCAGCCCAACCTTGAAAAAGTACTCCAATACCTGAATATGCTGGAGGACCAGGTCATGAGGGCAAGAGCTGTAACGCAGGTGGCGGATATCATGGCCGGATATGACAATGCGGCGGCATTAAAATTTTCAGCGGGGGAACTGGAACGCATAAAGCAGCTTAAAGCGCAGACCACGCCAAGTAAACCCATGAAACTTGATCCGCAAGCTGCCTATTACGATTACATCAATCAATATGGAAAGTTGCTTTTCAACGCAGGCAGAAATGAGGAAGCATACCAGTACACTATGGAGGCATACCAGCACATAAAAAACAAGGATGCTGAATTGGTTGAGAACTATGCTTTCCTTTCCAGCCTGAACGGCAAATACGAGGAAGCGCTTCCCATTCTTGCCAAAGCGGTAAAAGAAGGTAAACTGGAGCAACGATATGTGGACCAGGTACGAAAAGGCTATGCTCAACTCAACCCCGGTAAAGATGTGGACGCTTACATTGAAGGACTTCAGCGGGATTTCAAAGCGAAAATCCGCGGTGAAGTGGTTAAACTACTCATCAATAAAGCGGCACCGGATTTCTATGTAACGGATGTGAACGGTAAAAAATTTACGCTGGCGGATTTTAAGGGCAAGACCATCGTGCTGGACTTCTGGGCTACCTGGTGCGGACCTTGTGTGGAATCTTTCCCCGCCATGCAGATGGCGGTGAACCATTATGCTAAAGACAAGGACGTGAAATTTCTTTTCATTCATACTTGGGAAAACGCGAAAGACCCGCTCACCGATGCGAAAAACTTTTTGAGCAAAAGAAACTACGCCTTCGATCTGTATATGGATCCCAGGGATCCGTCCACCAAACGCAGTGCAGCCGCGGATGCCTTCAAAGTAAATGGTATTCCGGCCAAGTTCGTGATTGATGGCAACGGGCGCATACGCTTTGATGTATCCGGCTTTAAAGGCAAGGCTGAAGCTGCCGCTGAAGAACTCGTTCAGATGGTAGAGATCGCCCGTAAAGGCGCATAGGAAACCGTGTGGTGTTAATGATAAAAATGATGTATGAAAAAAGCGATGCTTATTGTAATCTTGAAAACGTTGGTGCTTTTTGCATTTGCACAGGATGAATATCCTGTTTCGTGGAAGTTCGATGCGGTGAAAACCGGTCCTTTAACCTTTAAGGTACAAATGCATGCCACGGTAAAGGAACCTTACCATATTTACCCGCAACAGGCTTCCGGCGGCATCGGTATGCCCACTTCTATTGCTTTTATGGAAAATGCTGATATGGAGCTGATTGGCGGAATAGAAGAAAAAGGCGTAGAGCCCGCCGGGGAAGAAGGCGCGGCGCATTATGCGATAGGCGTAACCTTTTCGCAAACCGTAAAACTCCGTTCCAACGAAAGTGTCACTTTGCAATTCAGGATCAAATATATGGCCTGTACCGATCTGATGTGTCTTCCGCCAGCCTCCAGGCAATTTAGTATTGTACTGAACGATAAGGAAGGAGCGGTGGCAGGTGAGGAACGTTTGAAAGCAACACCGGATTCTGCCAAACTGGCCATGAAATGGAAGTATGAAGATTTCGTGATGCCCGATGTTGCCGGTAACCTTATCGCTACAAAGGCCATCACCACAGCCAACAAATACACTTTTATTGATTTCTGGGCCAGTTGGTGTGCGCCATGCCGCGTGCAGGCCAGGGCTTTACTGCCGCTGTACAAAAAATACAGCGCTCAGGGACTGGGGGTAATAGCTGTATCATTGGATACCGATGCGAAAGCATGGAAAAAAGCGATTGCCGATGATGGCTATACCTGGACCAACCTCAGCGACATGCAGGGGTTTGATTCGCCGCTCAGTAAAAAGTACGGCATAACCGCTATCCCAAGAAATTTCCTTATCAATCAGAAAGGAGAGATCATTGCGGCAGACCTGCATGGCAAGGCGCTGGAAGAGAAGCTGGAAGCATTGTTCAAGTAATCAAGTCAAAGTTCAAAAGATGAAAAAGATATTTTTCGCGCTATTGCTTCTGCAACTGGGTGTATCCGGACAGGAAAAAAAGAAATTTACCATTAACGGTAAATACGGCGCTTTTAATGCACCCGCGAAAGCTTACCTGGAGTATGAACTGGATGGTAAAACAATCGTGGACTCGGTTGTATTGAAAGACGGGAATTTTAAATTTAGTGGAAAGGCCCCGGTTTCGCCTGTGGAAGCGGCTTTGATTTTTGATACGAAAGGTGAGGGGAAACGTAAAAGTTTTGAGCAAGCCACTGTTTACCTGGAGCCAGGCAACATCAGGTTTGTATCGGATGGGAAAAGTACACTGGGTGCGCAAATAACAGGAACACCCGGCAATAACGACTACACCGATTTTAACAACCTGGTGGATGCGGCATTTGCGAAGATGACCCCGGAAGACAGGAAGTTCCTCGAAGGAAAGATATCTCCGGAAAATACGCCCGATTTTGAAGCAGAACTCGCGGGATTTAAAAAAAGATACAGCGACCTTACCCTGGATGCTTATGTGCAATTCATACAATCGCATCCGGCAGCCAGACTTAGCCTGGATTTGTTGCCCAAAGTGGCTTACGACCGCGACTACACCCTGGTTAAGCCCTTGTTTGACGGCCTTTCCGACAAAGTAAAAGCCAGTGCCGAAGGTGTGAAATTCGCGGAAAGCCTGGAGCGTATGAAGAACACGGGCATCGGGCGTACCGCGCCAGACTTTGAACTGCCGGATACAACGGGCAACATGGTAAAATTATCTTCTTTCCGTGGCAAATATGTACTGCTCGATTTCTGGGCTTCCTGGTGCGGACCCTGCCGTGCTGAAAACCCCAACCTGGTTAAAATGTACCAGCAATTCAGTACACAGAATTTTACGATTGTCGGGGTATCGCTTGACAGGCCCGGCAGCAGGGCCGCATGGCTGTCCGCCATCAAAAAGGACGGACTTCCCTGGCTGCAACTTTCCGACCTGAAATGCTGGGACAGTCCCGCCGCAAAATTATTCGGCGTCCAGGCCATACCACAGAACTTTTTGATCGATCCCAACGGCGTCATTATTGGAAAAACCCTGATGGGCAAAGACCTGGAGTTGAAGTTGCAGGAGATTTTCAAACCATAAGATTTTTTTACACTTGCCGTAAACGCGCCTCAACATTTGTTGGGGCGAAGTTTTTTACAGGCTTCATGACGATCTTCAATTCTGTGGCACAATACCTGAAATTGAACTATGTTTACAACCGGCATAGCTTCAGCATCTTGGATCAGAACCAACTATATACAGACAATGAACTTTTTCTCCGGATCAGCCGCGGGGATGAAAAAGCGTTCGGGGATTTGTTCCACCGATGGAAGGACAGGGTTTTCGGGATCGCCTATCGTTTTACGGAGCACCCGTTCCGTTCGGAAGAAATAGTCCAGGATGTGTTCCTGCACCTTTGGACCAACAGGACCCGGTTACCGGGAATCGATCAGCCGGAAGCCTGGATATACACGGTTACCCGCAACCGCTCCATGACGGCGTTCAAAATACTTTTAAGAGATGCTTCCTCGCAGGCACAGGTGCTGGAGTACCTGCCCCGCCAGGAAGCCGCCAGCTCCGGCACCCTGGAACTGGATGACTTGAAAAGAACCCTCGCGCAGGCGCTGGACCTGCTTACACCTCAGCAACGGCGCGTGTTTGAACTCAGCCGCCTGGAAGGGTTCGACCGTGAAGCGGTGGCCCTTGAAATGGGCATCGCCAAAGCCACAGTGAGCGTTCACCTCACAGTAGCGCTCCGCACGGTAAGGGCCTACCTGCTGAGCCGCCTCGATGCTTTAACGGTACTTTTGCTGCTCCGGGAATTTTTCTAAAAAAAATCCTCTTTTTACTAATAACGTTGGTCCGTTCCGGAGACTATCCTGTTTACAGCAACAATAGTTTCATGGAAACGCAACGCATTAATGACCTGCTTTACCGGTACCTCCATAAAACGGCCACTCCCGCCGAGCGGGAAGAGTTGTTTCTGCTGGTGAAATCGCTGAACAACGACGCACCAGTGGATGATGTATTGTCCCGGATAGATGTCGCCTTGTTGCCTCCCATGCCTTTACCGGAAGAATCCGGCAGGGAAATCCTGGAGGCTATATTACGGGCGGCACCTGCTACGCCGGTGGTGGCGGCACCTGTTCACCGGGTACATTTCCTCCGTAAATGGCGGTGGGCCGTGGCTGTAGCGCTTGTATTGGGCGTTGCGCTGGCATTCTGGATGAACAGGAAGGACGCACCCGCGCCCGACCTGGTAAAAATGGATGTACGTGATGTTGCGCCCGGCAAAGAAGGGGCGGTACTAACGCTGGCGGATGGCAGCCAGGTGGTGTTGGATAGCATGGGGAACGGACTGGTGGCCACACAACATGGCGCACAGGCCGTGATCAGGAACGGGCAACTGGTTTATGAACCCACAGCGCAAACTTCCGGAGAAGTGCTGTACAATACGATGAGTACGCCCCGTGGACGCCAGTTCCAGGTGATGTTACCCGATGGCTCAAAGGCTTGGCTTAATTGTGCGTCCTCCATTCGTTTCCCCACAGTGTTCTCCGGTCAGCAACGTGTGGTGGAAGTTACCGGTGAAGTGTACCTGGAAGTGGCGAAGAATACCGGCCAGCCATTCATCGTACAACTTCCCAATCAGTCTTCGATTGAAGTGCTGGGCACCAGTTTCAACATCAATGCTTATGAAGATGAACCCATTGTGAAAACGACATTGCTCGAAGGAGCCATTCAATACAAACGCGGTACGGAAGTACAAAAACTGGTTCCAGGCGACCAGGTGCAGGATGATGCGCAGGCCAGAACAGGGCTCCGTAAAAAACAGGTGGAAGATATAGAGGAAATAGTGGCCTGGAAGAATGGCTACTTTAGTTTTTCCGGCACTAATTTCTCTACGATAATGCGGCAATTGGCGAGATGGTACAATGTGGAAGTAGTGATCAATGGGGAAGTGCCGACCCGCTCTTTCAGCGCTTCGGTGAGCAGGAACATCTCCCTGGAGAACCTGTTGAAGGCCATGGAAGTATACGGTATCCGCTCGTCGTATGAAAATGGACGCGTGGTGATTACGCCTTAGGAAGAACAATATTTTTAACCATAGACCGGCCTGAAAGAAAGCCGCTTCGTGTACGAGACGAAGCGGCCGGAAGTCAGGTTGATCAAACAAATTTCATCGCTTAAGACGCTTTTTATTTTTCAACCAAAACTGACCAAAGTTATGCTTTTAAAGGATTTCTTTGTCCGGGGCATTTATTTGCCTCCAGGATGCTTCACCAAAACTTTGCGGATCATGAAAGTTACCGCTATTTTACTGCTCGCTGCCTGTCTGCACGTTACGGCCAGGAGTTTTTCCCAGAATGTTACCATTTCAGCGAAGAAGGCCACGCTGGAAAAAGTGATCCGTGATGTGCGGTCACAAACCGGGCTCTCGTTCATGCTGGATCTGCAATTGCTCCGCAAGAGCCGTCCCGTGGACCTGGACATTAAGAATATGCCGTTGCAGGAAGCCCTGAACCTACTGTTCCGCACGCAGCCACTCGGTTACCGCATCGTGGATGGGGTGGTGGTGGTGTATGAAAAAGAGGTTGCTCCCAAGAAAGAACCGGTGGCCGAACAGGTGATCGCCTTCGTGACCATTACCGGAACTGTGGTGGATGGTAAAACCCAGGAGCCTGTATCGGGCGCCAGCGTGCTGGTGAAAGGTTCCGCTAAAGGCGCCACCACCGATCAGAATGGAAAGTTCAGCATCGATGCCAATCCGGGCCAGGTGCTGGTGATCAGTTCCGTTGGCTTCGAAAGCCAGGAAGTAGTGCTGGGCGGCCGCACGAACCTTCGTATCTTACTCAGTGTTTCCGATGTTTCCATGAAAGATGTGGTGGTAACGGGAATGTTCAATCGCAAAGCCTCCAGCTTTACCGGCGCTACCACCAGCTTTACGCAGGATGAACTGCTGAAAGTGGGCAGTGTGAACGTGCTGCAAAGCCTCAGGAACCTGGATCCGGCCTTCCAGATCATTGATAACATGGAACTGGGTTCGGATCCCAATGCGATTCCGAATATCCAGTTGAGGGGACAATCAGGCCTGCCGGACCTTCGGGGCGAATACACGACAAACCCCAACCTGCCCTTGTTTATCCTGGATGGTTTTGAGACTACGATTCAGAAAGTGATCGACCTGGATATTTACCGGGTAAAAAGCATCAACGTATTGAAAGATGCCGCCTCCAAAGCCATTTACGGTTCCCGTGCGGCCAACGGGGTGGTGGTGATAGAAACGATACGGCCACAGGCCGGGAAACTGCGACTTTCCTACAATACCAATATTACTTTACAGGCGCCCGATCTTTCCAGCTATAACCTGACCAACGCGGCCGAAAAACTGGAAGTGGAACTGGCAGGCGGTATCTATTCCAACTCCACTGCAGGCAGTGGTCAGTATATCCTGAAGCAACGTTACAACGAAAACCTCGCGCTCGTATTGAGCGGCGTGAATACCGACTGGCTCTCGAAACCCGTTCAAAACGGTTGGGGCCAGCGCCACTCCATGCGCGTGGAAGGTGGCGACGAAAGTTTCCGTTATGGCGTTGACCTCATGTACAACAAAGTGACCGGTGCCATGAAAGGTTCCGACCGGAAAACCACTACCGCAGCCATCGATCTTACCTATCGCGTGAAAAAAATATCGTTCAACAATATTCTCACCATCACCAACAACAGGGCCGATAATTCACCCTGGGGCGACTTTTCCCAATATGCCGCGATGAACCCCTACCTGCCCTACCAGAATGAGAACGGACAGATACTGAAGGTGATCAATACCATCACCAGGCCACAGGGCGGCGGCGCTCCCGGAGCCGTGACGAACGAAGCGGTGTACAACCCTGCTTTTAATTCAACCCTCAAAATTCTGGATTATTCCAGGTACACGGACATCACCAACAACTTCAACCTCGACTGGCGTTTACTCCCCGGCTTGAGGGCCGTAGGTAATTTCAGCATTACTAAGCAACTCAACGAAAGCCACGAGTTTCTTCCGGCAGAACATACCATGTTCACCACTTCAGAGTTCTCCGGTGCAGGCGCTTCCAGGAAAGGCCGTTATACAAAGGGAGATGGCAGCATCGACTTTTATTCCGGAAGGCTGATGCTCAACTATACAAAAAACGTTGGGCTGCATTACTTCGCGTTGAACGGTGGTGGCGACTACACCAGCAACCAGGCGCTGAACATCACCCACGCGGTGGAAGGTTTCCCGAACGACCGGCTCGATTTTATGTCGCTGGGATTGCAGTACCTCCTCAATTCCCGCCCCACCGGTTTTGAAAGTACGGTGAAAGACATGAGCGGCATTGTTTCCGGTAACTACTCTTTTGACGACCGTTTTCTTTTTGACGTTTCTTACAGGGCCACCCAATCTTCTTTGTATGGGAAAGACAACCGTTGGGGACAATTCTATTCCACGGGTATCGGCTGGAACCTGCACAAGGAAAAGTTTATCGCTGACCTTGGTTTCATCGACCAGTTCAGGCTCCGTGCCACCAACGGGTACACCGGTTCCCAGAACTTCAATTCTACCATTAGTAAGTCTACCTACGCTTATTACCTCAGGAACGCTTACGCCACATTCGGCAATGGCGCTACGCTGATTGGCCTCGCGAATCCCGGTCTTAAATGGCAGCGCCGCCAGGATATGAACTTCGGAACGGATATCTCCCTTTTCAAAAAACTCAACATCAGGGCCGACTATTACATCAGTACCACCGATGGATTGGTAACGGACATTACATTACCACCATCTGCGGGCTTCAATACCTACAAGGCCAACCTCGGAAAAGCAGAGAACAAGGGTGTTGACGTAAGGCTGGATTACAGGATATTCAGCAACGCGGCCAAAAAGAGTTCGCTCACCGTGTTCGTACTGGCTTCCCACAACAAAAATACCATCCGGGAAATCTCCAATTCCCTCAAGGCATGGAACGCTTCGCAGGATTCCATCAGCGGCAACAACGCTACCGCCAACAAAGAAGCTGCCAAACCACGCGTAAGGTTTGAAGAGGGACAGTCGATGAACGCGATATGGGCCGTTCAGTCCCTCGGCATCGATCCGGCCACGGGCAGGGAAGTGTACCTCAAAAAAGACGGTACCGTAACCTACAACTGGAACGCCAACGACCAGGTGGTGGCGGGCGATCTGCTGCCGAAAATCTCCGGCAACTTCGGTTTCAACTTCCAGCACCAGGGGTTGCAGGTGAATACCTCTTTCCGCTTCCAGTATGGCGGGCAGATGTACAACTCAACACTGGTAAGCAAAGTAGAGAACGCGAACATTTACCAGAACGTGGACAGAAGGGTGCTTACCGACAGGTGGCGCAAGCCCGGAGATGTGAGCTTCTTTAAAGATGTGGCCAGTACCACCGTTACACAACTGAGTACCCGCTTCGTGGAAGACAACAACCAGCTCAATTTCGCTTCGCTGAACATCGCTTACGACCTGGAAAGAATCAGGGCCATCAAATCACTTGGCTTCTCCAGGCTCAGGGCCGGGCTCAATATGAACGAGGTATTTGTGCTTTCTTCCGTTGAAGTGGAACGCGGCACCTCATACCCCTTTGCGCGCAGTTTCCAGTTCACTCTTCAGGCTTCATTCTAAAATCGAACAACATGTCAATTAAACGAACTATACATATACTCGGGCTGGCGTTCCTGCTATTTTCGGTCGCCTCCTGTAAAAAATGGGTGGAGGTTTCTCCCAAGACCCAGATAGAGGACCTGGATTTTTACGGCAACGAACAGGGGTTTAAAGAAGCTCTGAATGGTGTTTACCTGCTGATGGGGCGCCCGGCGCAATATGGCCGTGAACTTACTTTCGGCCTTGCCGATGTGCTCGGCGGCATGTATGTGCTGAATACATCCAACGGCTCCCTGGCTTACCGCGATGCTTTCGCGGGATTGTATACCAATGCGGCCACGCAAAACATCATCAACAGCGTTTGGGCCAACCAATACAATGCCATCGCGAATGTGAACAAGCTGCTCCAGGAACTGGAAAGAGCGGACACTACAAAGTTCCTTCCCAAAAATTACCACATCATCAAAGGAGAAGCATTGGGTTTAAGGGCCTTCCTGCATTTCGACCTGCTGCGCCTGTTTGGTACCTCGTACGCTGCGGGTGGCGCCAGTCTTCCCGCCATTCCTTACCTGAAAACGTACGCGACCACGGTTACAGGAAAAGCCAGTTCCGCGGAAGTAATGCAAATGATCTTCGAAGATGTGACGAAGGCGGCGGAGGAACTCAAAAATGATCCCCTACTTACGGGTGAAACGATTACTACGGATATGGATAACGGTTACCTTATGAACAGGTCGCTCCGTTTCAATTATTACGCGGTGAAAGCACTCGAGGCGCGGGCGCAGCTCTGGGTGGGCGCTACCGATAAGGCTTTGCCTGCCGCTGAAGCCGTGATCGCTGTGGCCGGGCAGAAATTCCCCTGGGTGGCACAGTCTACCATCGCCACCAGCAACGAAGCGGCCCGTAACAGGGTGTTTACCACCGAGCATATTTTTGGCCTCTTTGTGAACGATATGGCCCTCAATTATACGGACTTGCTGGATTCCAGCCGTTTCCAGACCACGCTCACCGTCAATTCATCGCGGCTGACGCAGCAATTTGAATCGGGCTCCATCGGTGCTGCGGATTACAGGCTCGTGTACCTGATCCGGAACCTTTCTAACCTGCCGACACCGAAAATATTCTTCGGAAAACTGTATCAGCCCAATGGGATGACGGAAGCGTACGCGAAAAGAATGCCACTCATCAGGATTCCTGAAATGTATTATATCGCCGCCGAATGCCTTAAAACGACGGATCCGGCCAAAGCCACCAGCTACCTTACAGCTGTTCGCGCCAGCAGGGGCGTTACCGCTCCTTTGTCGGCATCACTCACCGCAGACCAGATTCAGGAGGAGATCAGGAAAGAATACTGGAAAGAATTTCCTTCTGAAGGACAACTGTTCTTCTACTTCAAAAGAAGGAATGGTACGGCGGTGCCTGGTGTAAACGGAACCTATCCTTCCGCGCGGTATGTGCTGCCTTTACCACCCGCTGAACTTGAATTCGGATTCTGATAATTTTAAAACGAACTAAAATGAATAAACGAATATATATCCTGTTATTGCTGCTTCCGGCAGTCGCGTTCCTGGGTTGCAGGAAGAACGTGCTTGACCCCGCCTTCAGGTCGGATGCGAGACTATTGCTTACAGCAAACAATGCAGACGGCGCATTGGGCGACTCGCTGGTGTTTTCTTTCGCCGTCTGGCCGAATTCATTAAGCGATACCGTGGTAAATCTTTATGCGCAGGTGATGGGAACGGTTACTCCTGAAGAGCGCACCTTCACCATCCAGGTTGATCCGACCAGTACCGCGCAACCTTCCGAATATGTGTTGCCCACTTCTTTTAAAGTGCCGGCTAATGGGTTCCGTGTAGCGATACCTGTGAAAATAAACAGGACGGCACGTCTTACGGATGCTTCGGCAAAGCTGGTACTGAGGGTAATGCCGGATGATAATTTTTTGCCCGGACCCGTAGTAACGGGTGTGGTCAATTCAGCTCCTGTATTTTCATTGATCTGGACGGACGTACTCATAAAACCCGTTACCTGGGATAACAATATGCTCTGGTCCGTAGGCAAGTGGAGCAAGGTGAAGCACCAACTCGCAATTGATGCCACAGGAATAAGAAATTTTCAGAACATCACCATTGCCGAGCAGTACTACATAGCCTCCCGGTCGTTGGAATTCCTGACGGAATACAACAGGAACAATCCCGGAAATCCGAAAAGGAATGAGAACGGGATAGTAATTGATATATGCAGCCAGTGCGAATAGGCTTCATTTTCAACAGTATTTAACTAGAAAAAACACAGGAATGAAATCATTAAAATATTTTTCCTTCTTTCTTTTGTCGATCCTGTTCATCACCGCATGTGTGAAAGACAAAGGGAACTATTCCTATACCGATCTTCCCGACTTTTTAGTAGATACGGCCGGTACCCAAACCCGGTTTGAAGTGTACCAGAGCCAGGGAAAAGTGACCATTCAGCCGGAGATCGTGTACCATGCGGCCCCAGCGGAACTGAAAGGGTTGTGGCGGCTTTATGTATCGGCCGGTGTATTTGATACGTTATCGAGAAAGCTTACTATTGATACAGTTATTACACGCCCCCCCGGAACCTATACCCTTGAATTTGAAGCTACCGCCCCCAACGGGCTGAAAGCGTTAATGCAATACACCGTTGTGGTGCTGCCGCCAATTCCGTCGGGCTGGATGGTTGCTTATGAAATGAGCGGTGCAACTGAAGTGGATATCTTCCGCGCGCCGGAGTTTATCCCTGGGGTGAGGGATACGGCTTACCGTGCGGTGTATTCGAAGATCAACGGAGCGCCTATGCCCGGAACGCCTGTTTCTATCCATTATTTCAGTACGGCGCTTACGTATATCATCACATCAGCGTCCGGTGCGACGGTGCAGAATACTGATTTCCGGAGGGCTCAGACTTTACAGCAAATGTTTGCCGGCGCTACGCCCGAAACGTTTAAACCGCAGGCCCTCTGGCCCGGCTCTTTCAATGGAGCGATGCTCGTCAATAGCGGTGAGGTGTACTGGAACACGGATAACCTTTTTGTAGGAAAAGTTACCGTGGATCTTGCAGGCTATCGGGCGGCGCCTTATGTCTACACGCAGTATGGGAAACAGGGTGGTTTTTATGATGAGCTGAACAGGCGCTTTGTTACCATCGAGCAGCAAAATAGTCGGGCGGGGAAATATGCCGACGCCGGTCCTTCGGCCCGGTTTAATTTGAACAATATCGGGAAGGATTTGCTTTGGATCGAAAGAGGCTTCGGTCAGCACAGTGCAACTATAAGCGATGCTTACAAGTATGCCTTCTTCAAAGATGTGTCCGGCAACGCTCGCTACCTGTACGTCATCAATACACAAACACCGGACAGGCCCGATATTGCCGCTGTGAATATCAGTACCGCGCCGGAAATCAACGATGCGAAGTTCTATGCCGTAGGGAATATGGGACCCGCTGCTTTTTACGCAACGAACAGGTCTTTGTACAATTTCCAGATCGATTTCAATGGCAATACCATATCTGCACCCGTGAAAGGGTTTGAGGTGCCTGCCGGGGAAGAAATTACTTGCCTGAAACTCTTTAAAGGACAGGGTACATTTGGCGTGAATACCATCCTGGCGGACGACAGCAAGTTCATGTATGTTGCCACCTGGAACGCCACCACCAACGAAGGGAAGATTTACCTGCTGGGGGTGAACATCACCAGCGGTCAGATCAATTCAACCCCGCTTAAATCCTGGACCGTGGCCGGAAAGGTGAAGGACATGGGATTCAAACGAAGCTAAGATGACGCATACATTCAGATTTTTAAAAGGAACACCGTACGCAACGGTGTTCCTCTTCAACTTGTTATTCTAAAAAGCCGAAAAACTACAACAGAAACCTTTCTCCCATTAATAGATACATAACAAACAAAATAACCAGATGAAAAAATACCTCATGATTGCAGCCGCGCTCCTGGCCCTCACAACGGCTGGGAAAGCGCAACGTGGTCCAGGCAATCCCAGGCTTTCCGCCCTGGTGGCCATGGAAGATAAAACAGCCATACAGGATACCATCAAAGCATTGTATCAAAGCAACAATGAAGATGACCTCCAACTGCTCGTTAACTATTACGCCGCTAAAAAAGAAGGGGAGAAAAGTTCTGAAACAGCCGAATTGCTGATGAAACGTTTTCCCAACGGCAAAGCTGCTTTCAACGAAATCGCGGAGCGCATCTACAACGAAACTGATCCTGAAGTGAATGAGAAGAATTACAAGGAGCTGGTAAGCCGGTTCGGATCAGATCCGCGCTTCAACCTCGATGGCTCAGCTTATTTTGTGGCGGTTACTTTCCTGGGAAAGAATAAGCCGCAGAAAGTAATGGAATACCTGCAAAAAATTAAGAATAAAACATACGAAACAAACGCTTATTCTTACGCCGCGCGGGAAGCCATCAAAGCGAAAGATTACCAGTTGGGCGAAAGTCTGATCCGTAAAACCTTTGCCGATCTGAAAGGGGATACCACGCACCGTGGCATGGATGAATTCTCCAGGATTTTCAGCGAACTGATGTTCGCCAATGGAAAGTATGAAGAAGGTTTTCCGTACGCCAAAAGGATTTATGACAAGCAATCAAGAAATACCTCCATTTCTTTCAATGAGTTGAAATCAACCTACCTCAATTACCTGGTGAAGCTGAATAAGTATAAAGAAGCCTTTCCGCTGATGGAAGAGCAGATAAGCGCTGGCGCGGCTTCCCCGCTGGTGAAAGAAAAGTTTAAAGCGGCTTATGTTGCGGTGAACGGTTCCGAGAATGGTTACGTCGCGCTCATGGAACGGTTGAACAAGGAATTGAAACAGAAAATACGGGAAGAGGTAACGAAAAAGATGATCAATACCGCAGCCTATGATTTTGAACTGAAGGATCTAAACGGCAAGACCGTTAAACTCAGTGACTTTAAAGACAAGGTCGTGATCCTTGATTTCTGGGCCACCTGGTGCGCGCCCTGTAAAGCGTCATTCCCGATGATGCAGTCCGCGGTGAACCGGTATAAAAATGACAAGGACGTGGTGTTCCTGTTCATTCATACCATGGAAACCTCCGCTAACGCCACTAAACTGGCAGGCGACTACATTAAGAGTCAGCAATATACTTTCAACGTGCTGATGGACCTCAAAGACCCGGCTACAAAAGTGAACGCCGCGGCCAACGGGTATAAAGTACGCGGTATCCCCTCCAAGTTCATCATTGATGGCGCAGGGAACATCCGTTTCAGTACGCTTGGAAACTCCACTGCCGGAGCAGATGCGTTCCTGGAAGAAATGGATGCTATGATTGATATCGCGAGGAAAGGCGCGTAGCAAACTTTGTTGGAATGGGTACTTTATGAGGAAAAGAAACAACTATGTATTATGAAGAAAATCTTCAGGCTTCTGTTTTGTGTCGGCTTTTTGTGCAGCGTTCTTACCGCTTTCGCTCAAACAACTGATGCTTTTAAAAAAGAAGAAAAAGAAAAGATAGCGGCTGAAAAAAATCCGGAACGCAAGGAAGAACTGCTCCTGGCATGGCTGAAGAAGTACTATGCCGGGAAAAGTTACCCGCAGGAATTCAGCTACGACTATGTATCCGTTGGCAATGCGTTTGCGAAACAGGGAGAAGTAAAGAAAGCTTTACGTTATGCTGATCTGCTGAAACCAGGCCCCTGGGCATCGGAAGGACGGCACCAGATAGCGCAAAGCCTTTTCGGTAATGGATTAAATGAAGAAGCGGCAAAGCTGCTCAGGGAAGCGATCAGGTATGCTGAAGACTCCACCCTCTACGGTGATGATAAACAGACGGCACGGATGGTCGCACAAAATGCGAAGTACATTTACCGCTCTTATGCCCAGGTATTGTATGCGCAAAAGAAATACCCGGAAGCTTTAAGCGCGATCGAAAAAGCGCATCAATCGTTCCGGGCGCCCCTGGGATCAGTAAATGCCATTTATGCGGATGTACTGATGCGCTTAGGAAGGGACAAGGACGCTTTTGACAAGCTGGATGAAGCCATTAAAGCGGGCCAGGCCACACCGGAAATGAAAAAGAACCTGAAGGAACTTTATGTAAAGGCGAAGGGAAGTGATGCGGACTATGCGGAATATGAACTGAAGATGAAGAAGATGCTTTCAGAAAAGCTAAAAGAGGAGTTGGCCAAAAAAATGATCAATAAACCAGCTCCTTTGTTTGAATTAAAGGACGTGGATGGCAATGTTGTTTCACTGGCGGCATTAAGAGGTAAAACCGTTGTGCTCGATTTTTGGGCCACCTGGTGCGGACCTTGTAAAAGAGCATTTCCGGCCATGAAAATGGCGGTCGAAAAATACAAGTCGGATACCACCGTGAAATTTTATTTCATCCATACCTGGGAACGGGAGCCGAATGCCACTGCCAGCGCCAAAAAATATATCCTCGACAACAAGTTTCCATTCCAGGTGCTGATGGATTTGGAGGACCCTAAAACCGGTAAAAATAATGTCAGGGATCTTTATGGCATTTCCTTCATTCCCCAGAAATACGTTATCGATAAACATGGTAACATCCGTTTCATGCCCGCGGGATACTATGAAGGAGATGATGCCGCGGTGGAGGAATTATCGGCCATGATTGAGTTGGCCAGGAAAGAGTAGCGTTTACAACTGATTTGTTTGCAGGCCTGTTGTGTTTATTCGCAACAGGCCCTTTTTATCCCTGTATCTCATGTAGATGGAAGGAAGAAGTATCTTCCCTTCCCGACAGGTCATACGCTTGAACTGCCAAACCGCTTCGCCTGGATACGATCATACTCCTTCACATAATCCGGGTGCTCGGTTTTCATGAGCTTGTCCCACCAGCGGAAATAAAGGCTGTAATTTCCCTTGAATTTGCTATGGTGCAGGTTGTGGTAAACTGAGGTATTAATTACTTCAAAAAGAAAGGAATTGCGCAATGCTTTTGGCATGATCTCATAGCCTAAATGGCCGTAAACATTAATGATGAGGCTTACTACAGTAAAAAGGATCAGTACATAAGGGTGCATGGGCAAAGTAAAGGCCAGTACCAGCAGTATTGCCCCTTCGGTCACCGCTTCCAGGACATGAAAGGAATAAGCGGTCCATGGGGAGGGATTCACAGACTGGTGGTGCACTTTGTGGGTGAACCGGAACAGCTTTTTATGGTGCAGCAACCGGTGCATCCAGTAGAAGTAGGTGTCGTGTATGACAAGGCTTAACAGCAGACTTGCAGGAAGCCACCACAAAGGGAAATCATCCGGGTTGTCATAAAGCAGTGTATAGGACCGCAATGGCGTGAAAAGGACGATGCACGAAATAAGTGCGAACACCAGACTGGAAGTGGAGGAATGCAGCAGTTCCCTTATAAAATCTTTTTTACCCGCCTTCCTGTTTTGGATTTTGTATTTGCTGGCAGAGGAGGAGAGCAGGATGTAAAAGAAAAGGAAAGGAATTCCTGCGATGATAAGGTATCTTACCAGGGTGAAACTGAAAATGGTGGCCAGCGTTTTGACAAGTTGTTCCATACAATACATTTATTCGGAACAAAACTAGCAAGGGGCTTGCGAAGCAAAGTTTACAAAGGATAATTAATGCGCATGCCTGCGCGCGATCCGCTTCCTGATGCGGCTGAGGGAAACCGGTGTAATGCCCAGTAAGGTGGCCACGTGTTTGTCGGGAACACGCTGCAACAGGTCCGGCTTGTCATGGATCAGTTGCAGGTATCTTTCTTCCGGCGATTTCAACAGGAACGATTCTATCCGTTCAAGCGACTGCGCAAGCATGTCCAGCACGAAATGGTACCGCGCTTTTTCAAACGCCGGTTGGTTGCCCAATTGTTGTTCTATCAGGCCATAATCCACTTCAAACAGGGTGGTGCGTTCGAGCGCATGGTAAGTAAAGCGGGATGGCTGGTGCAGGAGAATGGTATCGTAAGAGGCTAATATCTGGTTTTCCCACCTGAGCAGTACCGTTATTTCCATGCCATTTTCGTTGACGTGAAAAGAACGCATCAACCCTTCCCGGATATAGGCGAGACGCGAGCTTGATTCACCCTCACGTATATAGATTTCGCCGGGTTCAAGCGTGGTTTGCCGGGTCGCGGCCGCTACTTTTTGAAGGTCGGTGGCGTCAATTCCTTCGAAAATCTGAAGATAAAATGCTGTTTTTTCCACGTCAGGTATTGGTGGTGATCAAGGTTGATGGCATCTGGGACCATGCATTCGGAAGCGTGAAAATAGGACAAATCATTGAACCGTTTCCAGGTAAAAATCTATATCCTGCGGAAATGCAATTACATTTTCGCAGCTTGATTTTTTAATTACTTTTACGCCTCAACCAAAATCGGGCCGCCAGTTTGTCGCGAGAACCTTCTTATATTGAACAGGAACTTCTGCAGGGATTGACTTCGGGAGATGCCATGGCTTATTCTTATATGTTCAAAGAATATTACCATGCGCTGTGCTATTACTCCGCCAGGATTGTGGGTGAATCCGGTCATGCGGAAGATATCGTGCAGGATGTTTTTGAGAAGCTCTGGCATAAGCAAATTGCTTTTGAAAACCTCCGGCACCTGAAAGATTACCTGTACAAATCCACTCGCAACGCATCGCTGAATTTCCTGAAGGGTATGCAGCACAGCCAGGAAAGGCAGGCCATCTTTTTGCATGAACAGGAGGAAACCACCGCTCCGGACAACCTGGAACTGATCCGTATGGAAGTACTTAGGGAGGTTTGTCGTGAGATAGATAACCTGCCGGAGCAGTGCGCGAAGATTGTACGCATGAGTTATATAGATGGTTTAAAGAACGAAGAGATCGCGGCGCAACTCTCCATCTCCGTGCAAACGGTAAAGAACCAGAAAAGCCGTGGAATGAAACTGCTGCGCGTTAGGCTTTCTCCAGCCATACTGGTGCTGTTTACCCTTTTTACGAATCAGCAATAATTTTTTTTCATTTCTTTTGGTACGCCATGGGTACCGCGTTGTAATAATTAAAACAACCGTCCGGATGGCTCCATTTTCTAACGACCCATTTTACATCGCATCCCTTATTACCCGCGCACGCAGGGAAGAAATAACTCCTGAGGAGCGTGCCCGGCTGGAAGTATGGATCGCGGAAAATGATGCGCACCGCCAGTTGTGGGACGAACTGAATGATCCTGACATGCACCGGCAACACCTGCAGGCAATGGCAGGTTTCAATGAAACCGCAGCGCTCGAACGCTTTTGGGCGGATAAGTCGGAGAAACAACCTGTAGCACCGGTTCGTCAACTCCGTGCCTGGAAATGGGCTGCCGCCGCAGTTATAGTAGTCATCAGCGTTTCTGCCTATTTTTTCCTGCGCGATGCGCGTCATGAGCGGGGGCTTGCCGGGAATGGACCTCGTATAGAAGAGGTGCTTCCTGGTAAAACCGGCGCCATCCTTACACTGGCGGATGGCAGCCAGCTTGTACTGGACAGTATGTCTGACGGAACCATCGCCACGCAAAACGGAACCGCTATTACCTTACGCGACAATGAACTCGTGTACGATGCCGCCACGGCTTCAGGCGATGTGGTGAGCAATACCATAACAACGCCCAAAGGCAGACAGTACCACCTTACACTGCCTGATGGAACGGGTGTTTGGCTGAACGCGGCCTCCTCTATCGAATACCCCGTTGCGTTTAAGGGGCAGGAGCGAAGGGTCCGTATTACCGGAGAAGTGTATTTTGATGTAACCAAAAGAAGCTGGCAGCCTTTTGTGGTGCAAACCAGCGAGATGACGGTGGAGGTACTGGGCACATCTTTTAACATTAATGCCTATGCGAATGAACGGGCCGTGCAGACTACATTGCTTACGGGTGCGGTAAAGCTCACCCCAATACTGAATAGCGAGAAAAAGATACCATATAAAGTGCTGGTGCCGGGGCAAACCGCGGTTTTAAATAAGCCCGGTGACGGTGTGCATCCTTCCCTCGTCGTTGCGGATACCATCGACCAGGCAAAAATAACCGCCTGGAAAAACGGCCTGTTCAATTTTGACGGGGAAGACCTGTACAGCATTATGCGACAACTCGAAAGATGGTACAATATAGAAGTACGCTATCTGGGCAAACCGGAAAACGTCATTTTCAAAGGGAAAATGCACCGGGATACTAATCTCTCCGATGTGTTGAAAGTGCTGGAAGCAATGGATGTTAGGTTTGAGTGGAGAGACAATATTCTTTACGTAAAATAACAGCTATGAATACATGCTAAAACAAAGCCGGAAGCGCTTGCAACACTTCCGGCGGATGTTCAAGTAACGTAAAAACACCATCAGGTAAAGACTGCTTTTGATCACTTAAACAATTCGCCCCCGGTGAAGGGGCGGCTATTACTGCGAATGTATGCACAAATTTTTTAATTGCATACGGATACCCGCCGGGTATACCCGTAGCTCAACCAAAACCCTGTTAGTCATGAAGCTAACATTCTTCCTCCTTACCGTGGCATTTTTACAGGTATCGGCCAGGGGGCTTTCCCAGCCCATCAGTTTTAACGGTAAAAACGTTACACTCGAAAAAGTGTTTGCTGCGGTGGAAGCCCAGACCGGTTATGTTTTTATGTACAAGGCCACTTCAATGGTTGGATCGAAGCCGGTAACCATTCAGGCAAACGGCCTCGAACTGGAAGCGTTTCTTCAAAAGGTATTCGAGCATCAGCCGCTTACTTACAGGATCATCGACAAAAATATCCTCGTTTCGAAGAAAGAGCAGCCGCCTGTTGTAACCGTTGCTCCGGCAACCGATCAGGTGCAGGAGAAAAAAATAGATATGTATGTGTATGCTGATGGTTATACACCATTGGGCAGCGCAACGGTCAGCAACCTTACTACCGGGAAAAATTTCCTGACCTCAGGCGCCGGTTTTGTACAGGTGCCTGTGAACGAGGGAGACCAGTTAAGGATCAGCTTTATTGGTTATGTGGATTATAACCTGAAAATAACCCGGGAGATAATTATGAACAGTGCGTACAGGGTTGAAATGGTGTTGTCCCAAAATAAACTCGATGAAGTGCAGGTAACCGTGCTGGGCACCACCAACAAAAGAACGGGTACGGCTAACATCGCTACCGTGAAAGCGAGCGATATTGAAAGGCAGCCTGTGGTGAATGTGCTGGATGCGCTGGTAGGTCGTATCCCTGGTTTACGCATCAGTTCATCCGCCAATACCGCCGGTACAAGAAAAGTGGAATTGCGCGGGCGAAATGTGCTGAACGAAAACATGTTTACCGACCCCTTATATGTAGTGGATGGACTGCCGATCGCTACGCTGTCCGTCAATCCCTATGGAGCCTCCACACCGGTGAACGGTGGTTACTCGCTGACCGAACACCCGTTGTATATGATCAATCCGCTGGACATTGAAAGTGTGGATGTACTGAAAGATGCAGATGCCACCGCACTCTATGGGTCAAGAGGCGCCAACGGGGTGATCCTTATTACCACGAGAAGAGGGAAGCCGGGACCAACGAGGTTCAACGTCAACTATTCCAAAATATTCTCCGGCGTACAGCGCTTCATGCCGATGATGAACACCGAACAATACCTGGCGGTTAGAAAAGAAGCTTTCTTCAACGAAGCGGCATTGCCGACGGGCGACAATGCCCCTGATCTGACGATATGGGACCAGCAGGCTTATACCGACTGGCAGCGGACTTTCTTTACCAATCAACGGTCGGATGATGTGCAAATGAGCGTGGAAGGTGGACTTTTGCAGAATACCTACCGGGTAAGCGTAGGCTACACTTCCACCACCGAAATGTACAACCAGGGCAGGGGAAATAACCGCTTAACGGTGGGATTGGCTTTCAACCACCGCAGCCCGAACGGTAAACTCCTTGTTGACTTGTCTTCCAACAGCACTTATTCCAACAATGAAACCGCCGCAACACTCGACTTCTTCTCCCTGTCGCCAAACGCACCATGGATATACGATGAAAGCGGCGCCTATAATTTTGAACCTTACAGAACACCTTTTGGTTCCAATTATCCCTTCAGGGACATTAAAAACTGGGGCGAAAACCAGACACTGAAGAACCAGACGAATGTGGGGCTTACTTATGAAATATTCAAGGATCTTAATGCCGGCGTTCGCGTGAGCGGTGAGTTCTTTTCAAATAAATCCGGCAGCTTTATTCCGAAGGCAGGCAAGGATCCTTTGTTTTTTCCATTGAGCATGGCGTTTTATGGTAACGGAAACGGTAAGAGTCTGCTGGTACAGCCGAAGATTAACTATATCAAATTGTTGGGTGGCGCCCGCATTTCCGCTTCACTGGCTGGGGATTACAGTTACAGCGACCAGGATGCGGTAACCGTTATCGGATATCTGTATTCTAATGATAATCTGATCCGAAGTCATTCCAATGCGCAGCTGGTGCAGAACCTGAACAATTACGCTGAGTTGAAAGTAGCTTCAATGCTCGCTACCATTTCTTTCGACTGGGAAAACAAATACATCGTAAACCTCAACGGCCGGAGAGATGGATCATCGCGCTTCGGCAGCGGAAAACGCTTCGGAAATTTCGGCTCCGCGGGTGTGGCCTGGGTACTTTCCAATGAAGAATGGTTCCAGAAGGCGGGACTGAAATGGCTGAGCTTCGCCAAATTGAGAGCAACATACGGTGTAATGGGAAACGCCAATATCGGCGACTACCAATACCTCTCCCGCTGGTCCAATATGCCAACCGGTTCCATCAGCGTTCTGCCTGATTATGATGACCAGACGATTTATACACTGGTACAACCAGTGAACCAGCAATACAGCTGGGCCAGCGCCAGCAAATTTGAAACAGGTGCGAGAGTAGGCTTGTTCAACGGTATCGTGAACGTGGAGGGAAACTTCTACAGGAACCGCGACGGACGACAGCTTACCGATATCACCACCCCTTTATTTACCGGTTTTCCTTCTGTTGTGGGCAACTGGCCCGCGGTTATCCAGAACCAGGGCGTGGAAATGATGGTGGATGGCGCGATCCTGAACAACAATACATGGGGAATTTCAGCGCGCTTCCAGGTGAGCCGGAACAAAAATACGCTGGTGGCATTCGATGGGCTGGACGACTCACCTTACCGCGATATGTACCGGATAGGCGAATCCGTGACCGCCCGTTCTTATACCCACTACATCGGAATCAATCCACTCAAGGGAGTTCCGGTATTTGAGGACCATAACGGTGACGGATATCATCAGCAGGGCTTCACTACCATAAACTATCCTGACCCGGAACTGGACGACCGTTACAAGGTGATCGACCTTAACCCCAAATATTTCGGAGGCTTTGGTTTCCGTGTTGATTTTAAAAAGTCGTTGTCCCTCGACGCGCAGTTTAGCTTTGAGAATGTCCTGGTGGCCGATAACCTCAATAACCTTGGATATGGTAACATGACCAATACGGTATTGTATGATGAAATTGAAAGCAGGCATTGGACGCAGCCAGGCGATAAAGCGCTGTACGCGAAATACTCCACCATCAACAACGGCGGATTCTTCGGATCAGATGCTTATTATGCGAATGGGTCTTATATGAGCCTGGACAACCTCAGTTTGTCCTACATGCTTCCCGCAAAATGGCTCGCCAAAATCAAAATGACACAGGGGATATTCTCGATCAATTCTTCCAAAATATTTAAACTCTCTCACTACCGGGTAAATGACATAGAGTTGGGCAACGTGCCGCAAATCAGAAGGATCGCCGCTAACCTGAGATTCAGCTTCTAAATTAAAACGCATGAAAAAAATCGCTTTCAACATAGCCCTGGCGGGAACTATTTTCCTGGGTACAGGGTGCAACAAGATGCTGGATATTAAGGATCCGGTAAATTCCATCACCTCCGGCCAGGTCTTTCAAACGGACGACCAGGCGGCGATCGCGCTGAATGGATTGTACTCGTACCTGATCAATGGCGGAGAACAGGAAGCTGCGGCACCCTTCGGTACCGACCTGTACAGCGCCGGAGGCATCACGATCGCCTCGGCCCACTTAGCGGATGAACTTTACCATCCTTCACTCAGCGGACAATATGAGTATTTCGCGGAGTCGGCAGCCAGGTTAACACTACAAAACCCCGGCTATTCCGTAAAACTGTGGAGAACCGCTTACAAGGGCATCTTCAACGCCAACGCGCTGATCGAAGGAGTGAATGCTTCCACTTCAAAGGAACTTACGGAAGCCGCGAGGAAACGGGTACTGGGGGAAGCGCTTGCTGTAAGGGCGATGAGTTATTTCTACCTCGTAAACCTTTTTGGCGCTGTTCCGATTGCCACGTCGATCGACTTCAATACTACCCAATTGCTCCCTTCTGCTCCGGTCGCTCAGGTATATGACCGGATTATCCGCGACCTGGAAGACGCGGCGGGGTATCTTGCTGAAAATTATGAGGGCAACAATACGGAGCGGATACGCATCAATAAGTGGTATGTAAAAGCTATGCTGGCCAGGGTGTACCTGTTCACTAAAAACTATGAACTTGCCCATCGTAACGCCGATGAAGTGATCGGGCAAACCCAGTTGTTCGGCCTCGAAGCGCCGGCTAATGTGTTCTCTACCACCAGCAGGGAAGTGATTTTCCAACTGAAGCAGAACAACAATTCATTTATTACGGGCAACGCAACGCCGGAAGGGTATGCCCTCACCGGTAAATACCTCACCCCCATGCTGCTGAACGCATTTGAACCCGACGACAGCCGCAAGGCCGCATGGACCTACGAGATCGTCGCTACGCCATTTATCCCCGGAGGCTTTTCCCCGGCGAAGTATAAACTCAATGCCAGGAACTATACCGTGGATGGGTACAGGTCGGAATATTATGTGGTGATGCGGCTTGCCGAAATGTACCTGGTACGCGCCGAAGCCAACCTGCTGAACAATGGCAGCAAAAACAACAGCATAGACGATCTGAATGAGATCAGGCAGCGTTCCGGGCTGGAGCCGCTTCCGTATTCCCTTACTGCTCAGCAGGCGAAGGACGCGGTGGCGCAGGAAAGGCGGGTAGAACTTTTTGCGGAATGGGGGCACCGCTGGCTCGACCTGAAACGAACAGGTAAAGCCACTGAAGTACTGTCGCAAATAGGCTACAAGCAGCCCTGGAGTACGCACCAGTCGCTTTATCCCATCCCCACGGAAGAAATCAAATGGGCCAATCAGTTAGCTCAGAACGATGGCTACCAATAAACATCACGGTAAAAAAAGAAATATGTTCCAGACAATCTATAAGAAAGTGTTTGTTACCCTCCGTCTCAGCACGGTGGTGGTGTGGGCGGTCTTCGGCCTCGTATCCTGTAAAAAGGAAATGCGCGAAGAAATTTACCCGGCATCCCTCACGATCGTGAATGCGGTAAACGACAACAGCTCTTTTTTCAGCGCTTATTTCGGAGAAACCAGGCCAAAGATTTTCAACCGGCTCGCTTACATCAAAAGTGGGGACGCCATGGAATATGGCACCAACAAAACAACGCAACCTGTGCGTATTTTCAGGAACTACGATACCATGAACTTTGACCGACCCTTCCTGCAAACGCAGGTAAACCTTGAACCAGGCGGCATCTTTACCCATTTCATCTATGGAAGCACCGCGAAACCCCTGCAGAAAACCATCAAAGAAAACCTGCCCGCGCGCAGCATAAACGACAGTGTCGTCAACCTCCGCATCATCAACCTCTTTGATACCAGACCAGTGGATGTGGTGCAAATCGAACCTGTGGCTGGTACTATGGTGTCAGACCTCGCTTACGAACAACTGTCAGATTTTATAAAAGTACCGGCCAACGCCGCGGTGGGCAGTTTCCGCTTTGAGGTGAGGGATCATGCTACAGGTGTGGTAATCGCCAGTATTGCTGAAACAAACATTTTACCGGGCACCAGAACGCCGAACCCCCAGTGGTTGTTCAAGGCGCGTACCATGCTCGTGACTGGTTCCTGGACAGGGCCCGGTAATATCAATGCCAGGGCCACCACCATCGGTCATTTCTGAATCTGAGTTTTCATTTTTTAAGTAATACCATATGCACGCAATACTGAAGGTGGAGAACCTATCGCATAAGTATGCCAGTTCCTGGGCTATCCGGGAAATTAATTTCGAGATCAATGCCACCGGTGTGGTAGGGCTGCTTGGCTCTAACGGCGCTGGGAAGTCTACAACTATGAACATCATTTGCGGTACCCTGCTGCAGACGGAAGGGGATGTGCGCATCAATGGGTTGAGCATGAAAGACGATCCTATCGCTTACAAGAAACAGATCGGTTTTCTGCCGCAGCAGGCACCGCTCTACCTCGACTTCACCGTGCAGGAATACCTGGAGTATGCCGCCCAGTTGAGGTTGATAGAAAAGCATGCGATTAAACAGGCGGTGGAAGAGGTGCTGGAAAAAACATCCATTACGCAGATGCGCAACCGGCTCATCAAAAACCTGTCCGGCGGGTTCCGGCAACGGGTAGGCATCGCGCAGGCCATCATCAATAAGCCACGCGTAGTGATCCTGGATGAACCCACCAATGGCCTCGACCCCAATCAGATCATCGAAGCCCGTAAGCTGATCAAGGAAATCGCGAAGGATCGAGCGGTGTTGTTGTCCTCACACGTATTGTCGGAAATCAACCTGCTTGCGCGGGAGATCGTGATGATCGAATCGGGACAGGTTGTATTTTCTGATACCCTGGATGCTTTCAACAATATTCTGCAGCCCAATACCATGGTGGTGCGGATGTTGAACATGCCCGAACCTGACGAACTCCTTGCCATTGCTGATGTGCAACGGGTAGAACTGCTGTCCGACCACAAATGCAGGATCCATTTCCAGCCCAATGAGGACCTGGCCGAAAGAATCGTCAGGAAAAGCGCGGAAAAAAACTGGCGCCTCACCGCTATCCATGCGGAATCTTCCGGCATCGACGATGTGTTCAAACAATTATCATCTTCTTCAACCTTACAGTAATGAAAGTTATACTGAATATAGCAAGGGCCGAATTAAGGTATTTTTTCTTTTCGCCCATCGCGTGGTTTGTCCTGATCCTTTTTCTGATGTCGAGCGCTGGTATCATCATGGGTAACCTGGCCTCAACGGCGTTGGAACAGGAAGCGATGCTGGAGCTGAGGGGCGATGCTTTCGAAGGATTCCTGAATGCACCGCTCACGCGCCAGGTGATCGGGAAAAGTATCGTAACCATCCTCATGATTTTTTTCCTGTTCATTCCCTTGCTGACCATGGGGGTGATCAACCGGGAGTATGCCGGGGGCACCATGCGGCTGTTGCAGTCTTCACCGGTCACCAACCGGCAGATCGTGCTCGGAAAGTTTCTCGGGGTGTACAGTTTCGTGTGTATGATGATCCTGCTTTTCGTGGCTGTTGTGGCCGTGCTGACCTTTTCCGTCAAGAATGTTGAGTTCCTTCATATCGGCGCCATGATCCTGGGTTTCTTCCTGCTGGCCGCCATGTATGTGGCCGTCGGCATGTTCATTTCCAGTCTTACCAGTTACCCCATTGTTGCCGGACTGGGGATATTTGTGGTGCTCACGCTCTTCTCGGCCATCGGCGCGCTGTTCCAGGGCACGGATTATGTGCGGGATGTTACGTACTTCCTTTCCAGTTCAGGCCGTGCCGAAACCATATTGTCCGGTTTGATCAGTACCCGGGATATCCTCTACTTCATATCCATCACCAGCTTTTTCATTGTCTGCACCATATTCAGGACAAAGTCCACCACCGAATCAAAACCATGGCGCGTATCGGCCGCAAGGTACCTCGGGGCTTTGACGATTACCGTGTTGATTCTTGTAGGCTCCTCTATTCACGGATACATCGGCTACCTGGATGTGACAAGGGGTAAGATCAACACCCTTCACCCAAACACCCGGGAGGTATTCGGCAAGCTGGATGGCTCTCCCCTGAAAATCACTTTATACACCAACCTGCTCGGCAATAACCTGTACCAGGGATTGCCGGAAATGCGGAACAAATACCTTTGGGATTTCTGGGCCAGGTACAGGCGGTTCTATCCCAACATGGAATTCGACTACGTGTATTATTATGATGTGCGTAGCGGCGACAGCAGTGTTTACAAGGCTTACCCGGGCAAAACGCTGGAGCAGATCGCGGAGAAATATGCCGAGGTGAATGGTGCCGATATGTCGATCTACAAAAAACCAGAGGAGATCAGGCGTATGATAGACCTGGAAGGCGAAGATAAAAGTCTGATCATGCAGGTGGAATACAAAGGGAAGAAAACTTTTCTCAGAACCTACCTTGACCCTGAAATCTTCCCCAGTGAACGCAATATATCCGGCAGCCTTTTACGGTTGATGAATGATACTACGCCCACTTTTAAATTTCTTGCGGGGCACTTCGAACGTTCGCCTTTTAAATTCGGAGAAAGGGAATACGGTAATCATACCGTGAACAAGATGTCAAGGAACGCCCTGATTAACCTGGGCCTGAACTTCGATACCATTACCCGTGCGGAATCTGTAAAGTTCGATCCGAATGAAGTATTGGTGATCTCTGATCCTAAAACCATACTGGACAATGCTCTGGTAGACAGCGTAAAGCGCTACGTCGATCAGGGCGGGAACGCCATTTTGTATACTGAACCAGGCAAACAATTCATCATGAATCCCATCCTGAACCACCTTGGGGTAAATGCCGAAGAAGGTACTATTGTACAGGTGAACCCGCACGACCTGCCACACAAATTCCTGGGGCTGATAACAAAAAAAGGAACGGACCTGGCCGATGAAGAACCTTTTTTCTTCTACAGGAACGGTGTCATCAAAAACTGTTTCACCAATATTGCCGGTGCCAGTTTGCTGACCTGCTCCGATACCTCCGGTTTTAAAGCAGAGCAACTCACCACATTGGAAAGCAATACAAAGACCTGGGTGGAAAGAGGCGTATTGGTGGTGGACTCCGCGGCCCCGACATTCAATACATCGGAAGGTGACTACAGGATAGAAGCGCCATACACCGTTGGATTGCAGCTCACCAGGAAAAAGGATGACCGGCTCCAGAAAATCATCATCTCCAGTGATGCAGACCTGATGTCGTCCGTCAAATCAAACGGAAAGGATTACGGTAACGCGTTCTACAGTTTCACCATAGACAATAAGTTCCCGGTATACCATCATTTTCCCGTACCGACAGACATCTGGCTTACCATCGGAAAAGCGCCGGCAAAAGTGTTGAAATGGGTACTGCAATATTGTATCCCGGCCTTGTTGCTGGTGACAGGGATTATACTGCTGATCCGTAGAAAACGAAAATAACACCGGCACTTATTTTTTAAAATTCAGCATATGTATTTGCAGACAGATGTACAGACGATGGAGGATTTGCGCTTGTTCTCAAAAGGAGACATACAAGGCATTTACGATATATACAACAACGCCTACACCCGCGGAGGGCAGGCCATTTTGGAAACGATGTTCCGGAAGCCCTTGAATGATAGGGCTGCCATACAACAACGGATCAATACGATTTCCGCCTTCGTAAAAACAAAAGCTTCTTTTCCTTTCGACGGAACCATGCTGGACGCTGTGGAGAAATACATCAGCTTTGATGACAACCAGGAGGGAGGCGCAAAAATAACGTTAAGCGAAAAAGAGACGCATGCCGGTGTGGCAGCGGTTGTACAACTGTTTCATGCCATGCGGGCATACATGTCCACAGATGCCCTTTGCAAGCTGAAGGAGCTCGAAGTTGACCGGCAGGCGGTGCATGCTTTACTACAGGATCCGGTTTTCACCCCGGTGTTGCAGGAACGGCCCGATGCACGGCTCTCCTTCGCTGCCGTAACTGCTTTTGATGTATTGATCAGGAGAAAAGAAAAGCAAAAGGTAATAAGGCTGTTGCAGTTTGTCTACCAGATTGACGTGTACATTTCCGTGGCGCAGGTGGCCCGGCAATACGGACTGGTGTTCCCGGAAGTACAAGCCAAAGGAGCCGGTGTGTTGCAGGTGGAAGGTGTGTACCATCCACTCCTGAAAAACGCTGTAGCCAATACCCTTGAAATGGGGCCATCCCGTAACCTGGTATTCCTCACCGGGGCCAATATGGCGGGGAAGTCTACCTTTCTGCGTTCCTTCAGCACAGCGGTGTACATTGCCCACATGGGTTTTCCGGTGGCCGCTGCTGCTATGAAGTTCTCCGTGCTGGACGGTATTTATACCACCATCAACCTGCCGGACAACCTGGGGATTGGCGCCAGCCATTTTTACGCGGAAGTATTGCGGGTAAAAAAAATAGGACAGGAACTCAGTACGGGAAAATCGCTTTTTGTTTTGTTCGATGAACTGTTTCGCGGCACGAACGTGAAAGATGCACTGGAAGGCACCATCGCCGTTTGCGGCGCCTTCACGAACCGGAAAGATAGTAAGTTCATCATTTCATCGCATATCATAGAAGCCGCTGAGGCATTGAAACAAAAGCCAGGCACCGCGTTTTATTTTCTCCCCACCATCATGAAGGGGAATGTACCCGAATACACCTACACCTTACAGGAAGGCGTTACCAACGACAAACACGGTATGCTCATCATCAACAATGAAGGGGTCCTGGAAATTTTAAAGCAGGGAAACAAAACAGGTAAAAGCCTAAACAAGCAATCATGAGTTTTAAGATAGATCGCCAATCGGTAGAAGAGCTGAACCTGATGGGAAAGTTCCGGCAGGGCTCGGTGTATGCGCTTTTTAACAAGGTCAGAACACGCATAGGGGAGAAGCTGATGGATGAAATGTTTGCCCATCCGCTTACCAGTGCGCCGGACATTAACCGGCGAACAGCCATATTCCGCTTCTATGAGCAAGAGGGGATTGCGTTTCCATTCGAAGCGGATCAGGTGGCACTCATGCGTGAATTCATTGATGCCGGGGGAGGGAAATCGCAGGCCATGACAATGGTAGATACCTGTGTAATGAAGCTGCTGGCCGGTATTACCAAAGACAATCGTTACAAAAATACCCTGCTTCAACTACAGGCTACTATTGTGACCCTGAAGCAGTGCTTCGCGTTGTTGCAGTTGTTGAAACGAAATGACAGTCCATTAGAGGACCGGGTGTCGGGTTTACTGGGCATTATGCGGCACGATGGTCTCCGGAAGGTGCTGGACAGTGATATCTACAAGCCAATGTCGGCGGGAACCGTTGCGGCATATCATCACCTGCTGCGCAACGTGCTACAGGGGGAAATGAAAGATGTGCTGCGGTTCATCGCGGAAACTGATGTCTACATCGCCGTAAGCCAGGTGTCCCGTGAAAAAGGGTTTTGTTACGCGCAGGCGTTGGATAAAGACCAGAACCTGCTCCATGCCAGCGATCTCCGGCATCCCTGTATTGCCAAAGCTGTAGGGAATGACATCATGATGCGGGAAGGCAGCAATGTTGTTTTCCTCACCGGCGCCAACATGGCTGGCAAATCCACCTGGATGAAGTCTATAGGTATTGCCATGTACATGGCGCATATTGGTTTCCCCGTGGCGGCCGCTGAAATGGTTTTTTCAGTACGTGAAGGTATTTTTTCCAGCATCAATGTGGCCGACAACATCGCTATGGGGTACAGTCATTTCTACGCGGAAGTGGTAAGGGTAAAAGAAGCCGCGCTGGCAGCGGCCACGGGCGAAAGCCTGTTGCTGATGTTTGATGAACTGTTTAAAGGAACGAATGTTAAGGATGCTTTTGACGGCACCTTGGCGGTTACCAGGGGCTTCGCGGAATATACCAATTGCCTTTTCATTGTATCCACGCATATCATTGAAGTCGGAGAAGAACTGAACGATCTGCCGAACGTACAGTTTTGTTTCATGCCCACCATCCTGGAAGGAAAAATACCCAAGTACACCTATGCTTTACAACAAGGCATCACCGAAGACCGTCAGGGTATGATGATCATCCACAATGAAGGCATCATAGACCTTATCAATACAATTTAAAACCGTTCACCCAACCTTACCACAGCCCTACCTGCGGCAGTAAGTTTATAAAAAAAGCTATAGCTATGAAGCGATTTTTTGCATCCGCGCTTTTGATGTTCCTGTTCACTACACCTGTGCTGGCGCAACAACAACCCTTTAAAGGGTTTACCAGGCAGGACCTGAAAGATGATTTCACCTATGCTGTTGACCTGTTGAAGCGGCAGCACCCCAATCCATACAAATTTACTGACACGGTAACGTTTAACCGGAAGATGGATTCCCTGATGAAAAGGTTTGACAATGATCCCTCACTGCTGAGTGCCCTGCGTTACGCTCCCATACAATTGTTCAATGACGTACACCTCAAACTGGATTACAATGAGGACCAGGTGGCGGATATTTTTTACGCGATGAACCATTTTCCACTGGCCACGACCAATTTTGGCAACAGGCTCATTGTTAACGCCCGTGGCGCTGCCATACCTTTCGGCGCGGAAATTTTGAGCATCAACAAAATCCCCTCGGGTAAACTCCTGAGTGAGATCGGTTATGCCACTTACAGCGATGGTTTTATTGGAACCGGGGTGGACCGGACCGGTAATAACCTGAGTTTGTTCCTTAGCCTGGTATTTCCCGATGCCACCAGCTACGAGGTGGTATACAAGGATTTTGGCGCCAGGAACCCCGTTACCGTGCAACTCAAAGCCGTGGACGCCAAAACGGGTTACCACCACCGCAACCTCGGCCAGCTTCCTTTCAACACCTTCCTGAAGCGGGCCTATGTGACCAAAGAATACCTTGACGGGGAATCCACCGCGATATTGACCGTCCTTACTTTTATGCTCCAGGAAAATGTGATGTACAAAGAACTGAGCAGCTTTTTTGAAGAGGTGAAGAAGCGGAACATCGGGAACGTGATCATCGATATCCGTTCCAACGGCGGCGGCAACCCGAACATGTCCGCGTTGTTGTATTCGTTTGTGGCATTGAAGCCTTTCGACAATGTATTCAATTACCGGACGAAGAACATCAAAATGCACGATCCCGAAAATATGTTGAATGGCAACGGTGCAAAAATGACGGATGAAGAACAAGCCCAAACCGAAAATTTCTTAAAGCAGCGTTTCGATTACGACAGCGCGGCGGGCTTCTTTTATGGCAACGCCCGCCTTAATGAAGGTTCTGTAGCCAACTATCCCCCGGATAAGAATAATTTTAAAGGTAGCGTGTATGTGTTGATCAGTGGTGGCACGGTAAGTGCCGCCACTTACTTTGCCGCACTGGTGAAGAACAACAAACGCGGTTTGCTCGTTGGCACGGAAACCGGTAGCGGAGAAGCTTCTACCACCGCAGCCTGGTTCAGCACCTATACATTGCCCAAAACAAAATGCAGGCTCACGGTGCCTATGAGTGAAATCTATTTTATGAAAGCTAAAAACGACAACGGAAGAGGGTGTATTCCTGACCGGGAACTCAGTTTTGAAGCATACCAGCGCTATATCCGTGCTGATAAAGATCCGGAAATACAATACACCCTTGACCTGATCCGGGCTGGAACACGGTAGTGGCTTTATTGATTCGCCTTGTTTTGCATACAAACTTCAGGGATTTGCATACATCCGCGCAATTCGGCCTGCCGACCTTTGGTGCATGAAAATAAAACAAATCGCATTGGGCAGCCAGGGATTGGTGGTACCAATGATCGGCCTGGGTTGTATGGGCATGACAGGCTTTGAAGAAGGACACATGTATGGTCCTGCCGATGAGCAGGAAGCCATCGCGACCATTCATTGTTCACTTGAACTGGGCGGCAATTTTTTGGATACCGCAGACTTGTACGGGCCGCTGAAAAACGAGCAACTCATTGCAAAGGCGATCAGTGGTAAACGCGATCAGTATATTTTGGCCACCAAGTTTGGGTGGGAAATTGATGACAACAACAAAGTAACCTGGGCCATCAATGGCAAAAAGGATTATGTAAAGAAAGCTTTAGAGCGTTCGCTCAGAAACCTCAATACCGATTACATCGATCTATACTACCTGCATCGCCTGGATAAAAATACACCGATCGAGGAAACTGTTGAAGCGATGGCTGATTTGGTGAAAGAAGGCAAAATAGGATATATCGGTCTGTCGGAAGTGTCGGCTGAAACGGTGAAGCGGGCGCATGCCGTGCATCCTGTCACTGCGATACAAAGCGAGTACTCCTTATTTGAACGCACCGTGGAAGAGCGTGGCGTGTTGGCTACATTAAAAGAACTGGGCATCGGATTTGTGGCTTACTCGCCTTTGGGCCGTGGATTTTTATCGGGACAGATCAAAAACATCAATGACCTTCCGGAGAACGATTTCCGCAGGGCCATCCCGCGTTTCCAGGGTGAAATGTTCGATAAGAATATTGAATTGGTTAAGGCAATCGAAGCCATGGCTGAAGCAAAGCACGTCACGTCTTCTCAACTGGCGTTGGCCTGGATCATGAGCAAGGGTATTTTACCGATCCCTGGAACGAAACGCAGAAAGTACCTGGAGCAAAACCTCGCCTCAACTTCCATTGTGTTAACGGATGCGGACCTTTCGCAACTGGAAAGCATCGTGCCGTTGGGTACGGACACGGGTGCGCCTTATGATGAATTCAGCATGGGCTTAATTGATTAACTTTCCGGTTATGAACGCCATCAACTCTCTATCAGAATTTCACCGGCTGCTGTCTTTGCCCGAACCCCGCCACCCATTAGTGAGCGTGATCAATCTGGCGGAAAGTGTTTTTTTAGAAGACGACATCTGGAAAGGTTTCGTTAACCGCTTTTATTGCGTGGCCCTTAAACGGGAAGCCAAAGGCAAGATCAGGTACGGGCAGCAGCATTACGATTATGATAAAGGCGTACTGAGTTTTACGGCGCCCAACCAGGTGCAGCAACTGGACCTGCAAAATATGGAATGCGGGTCCGGTTACCTGCTCATCTTTCACCCCGACTTCCTGTTGCAGCATACGCTGGCGGGCAACATCCATCACTACGGTTTTTTCGACTACGCGGTGAATGAAGCGCTGCACCTGTCGGCTGAGGAAGAAGAGGACCTGATCACGATCCTCCATAAAATTGACAAGGAATGCCGGCATATTGATAAGCACACCCAGGAGATCATCCTGACGCATATTGAGAGCCTGCTGAAATACGCCAACCGTTTCTACGAGCGACAATTTCTGACACGAAAGAACAACAATTCAGCTTTGCTGACCAGGTTCGAACAACTGATCAATGACTACTTTAACAGTGATGCTCAAGGTTTGCTTACCGTGCAGCATATCGCCGCGCAGCTGAATTTGTCGCCGAACTACCTGAGCGACTTGCTACGGGTGCACACCGGGAAAAACACACAGCAGCATATTCATGAAAAACTGATTGAAAAGGCCAAGGAAAAACTTTCCACCACCAGTCTTTCGGTCAGTGAGATCGCTTATGCTCTCGGCTTTGAACATGCGCAATCATTCAGCACACTTTTCAAAAAGAAGACGAATTTATCGCCGCTGGAATTTCGGCAGGGATTTAACTGATGCCTGTATCGGTTTATCAGGCAATAGTACATAGGTTTGTATCTTATGGATGGCCGTTTGTTTTCCAGGCTCACTGATGGGAATCCGCAACTATTTTTTTAAGCAGTACGATTTGGGCCAGATGGTAATAGCTGTGTTCAATCACGGCCTCCATGTTTCTTTGATAGGTTCCGTATTTTTCATCGAAGAAAGGCTGGCTCAACTTGTCTGCTGTCATCTTTTCAATAGCGTCCGCAAGTTTTTCCGCATTGCTGAGAAGTGTCACTACGAGGTGCTGCCAATCCTGTTCAGCCTGGATAGGGGGAAGGTCAAAACTGTATTTGTCGCTGATGGTGAGTTTACCGGTCTCAAATGCGTCCAGGATTCCGGCCATGTAATAGTTGATGTGGTAGGTGAGGGCGGCAATAGTATTGAAGTTGCCTGTTTTCTGCGTTGCCTGCATCCAATTCAGGTCCTGGAGTTGTTCACGGTAATTGGTGTTTGCGATGAAATGTCCATTCAGGAAGACTTCGCGAAGGCGGTTAGCAACGGTGGTGGAGGTGCCTGACATAGTGATGTGGCTGGTGTTTCTTCAAGGGATTTTTAGTTCTGGTTATTGGTATTCCTTTTATAAACATATTCATGCCGGTTTATCCATTCTTTAGCTCCTTCGAACAGTACGTCTTTTCTTATTCTACAGGTTTGTTTACCAATAATGTAAGTGTGCCTGAAAGTTGCGTCTTTGTTGTCATTGCCATCTTTCCCTCTTTCTTCTGTAATAATTTCAATATCGCCATTGGATAGTTTTCTTCTTGATTTTACCTGCTCGTTGCCAATATAATCGCCGTTAGTGGATATGGTGATGGTATCGATGGAGTTCGCACTTTTTTCATTGGGATAGATGTTGTACAGCAGGAACCGGTTGGTGTTGTTTATCCTTTTAAAACTCATATCAGCGGGCATTGTATATGGTTTTCCGGTGGAATAATCCAGGTAGGTAAGGGAACCCTGCCAGTTCCCGGTAATGCCTTCAAAGGTTTTAATTAATGTTTTAAAATTGGTTTGTGCGTTGCCAGTAGCTGCTATAAGTATGGCTAAAACTGCCATATATATCCTTAGCATTTTCATTTTGTTTGTTTATCGTTTGTGGAGGTGTTCACGGGACTAAAGGATTTCTGTGAATAATATTCGTTATGGGAAAACTGATCTGGAATTGGATTTTTGTATTGCTAGTAGTAGATTTCACTACATGTGTTCCCCTGAAATGCAATTAAACTTTCAATTCTTTAACCAATAACATCTTTTTCTCCAGGCTTTCAATCATTCGGTCAGATATAAAGTCCAGCATAAGATGGATATTGTCATTCCTTCCAGTCTATTTCATAATCAAATCCGCGGGTCTGTATTTTCTGGTA
The DNA here is from genome assembly GCF_023721715.1 of Parasegetibacter sp. NRK P23. NCBI lineage: Bacteria > Pseudomonadati > Bacteroidota > Chitinophagia > Chitinophagales > Chitinophagaceae > Parasegetibacter > Parasegetibacter sp. NRK P23. The sequence continues at coordinate 38,085 of NZ_JAMDLG010000017.1, read as the reverse complement.
CCATTTTTTAAATAGATTGGGCCTATCCTGATTTTTCCATCCTGAAGGGGCAGTGTTTCTCCTGCAATAAAGTGCTGAATATCATTCTTAAAATGAGCGGGGATGTCTTCAGGGAAAATAGTTTCCTTTCTGCATAATGTGTGCAGGAAACCAAGCTGTTTTTCTATCTTTTGGTATGACGTGTTCATGGTACCGTAACTTAAACGCTACAATTCAAATTTAAGCAATCGGCCCCAACAAATTACCCTAAACAAAAAAGGACCACCTTTTCAGATGATCCTTTTTTTCGTAGCGCGTACGGGAATCGAACCCGTCATTCCTCCGTGAAAGGGAGGCGTCTTAGCCGCTTGACCAACGCGCCATTAGCGATTTGGGAGTGCAAAAATAGGATACGTTTTCAATTCGCCAAAAATATTTGAGATTTTTTTTCATCTTTCTTTTGCAATCGCTTTCAAATGTTTCGGGAGATGGCTTTTTTATTAGGTGGAAAATGGTAACTTCGCCAACGATTTTTCAACGTATAAACCAATATAATCATGAGCAAAGTAAAAGTTGCGATCAACGGTTTCGGAAGAATAGGAAGACTGGCTTACCGTCAGATCTACAACATGGAAGGTATTGATGTTGTTGCCATCAACGACCTTACCAGTCCGAAAGTGCTGGCGCACCTCCTCAAATACGATACAGCCCAGGGCCGTTTCGACGCAGATGTTACCAACTCCGACAGCTCCATCTCCGTAAACGGTGATGAGATCAAAATATACGCACAGAAAGATCCCGCACAAATTCCCTGGGGACAGCACGATGTTGATGTAGTGCTGGAATGTACCGGGTTCTTCACCGATAAAGACAAAGCCGCCGCGCACCTGACCGCCGGCGCTAAACGCGTGGTGATTTCCGCCCCCGCTACCGGTGACCTGAAGACCATCGTTTTCAACGTGAACCACAGCATCCTCGATGGTTCTGAAACCATCATTTCCTGCGCTTCCTGCACCACCAACTGTTTGGCGCCAATGGCCAAAGTACTGAACGACCAGTTCGGTATCGAAGCAGGCAGCATGACCACCATCCACGCTTATACCAACGACCAGAATACACTGGACGCGCCACACGCGAAAGGCGATCTTCGTCGCGCACGTGCTGCCGCAGCCAACATCGTTCCCAACTCTACAGGTGCCGCCAAAGCTATCGGCCTGGTACTGCCCGAACTGAAAGGTAAACTGGACGGCGGCGCACAACGCGTTCCCACCATCACCGGTTCCGTAACAGAACTTACCGCCATCCTCGGCAAAAAAGTAACCGCGGAAGAAGTGAACGCAGCCATGAAAGCCGCTTCCAACGAAAGCTTCGGTTACACTGAAGACGAAATCGTGAGCAGCGACGTGATCGGCACCACCTTCGGATCCCTGTTTGATGGTACTCAAACCAAAGTGGTGACCGTAGGCGATAAGCAACTGGTGAAAACAGTTTCCTGGTACGACAACGAAATGAGCTATGTTTCCCAACTCGTGCGCACCGTGAAATTCTTCGCCGGACTCATCAGCAAATAATGCAATAGAAAATTAACATAGAAAACCGTAGCGCTCCTACGGTTTTTTGTTTTTCAATCCCAAAATATTCTACCATGAGCCAATTCTCCCAACATAATTTCTCCGGACAAAAAGCATTGATCCGCGTTGATTTCAACGTGCCACTGGATAAAGCCACACAAGCCATCACCGATGATACGCGCATGAAGGCTGCCATTCCCACCATTCAGAAAATTCTGAAAGACGGTGGCAGCGTGATCCTGATGAGCCATCTCGGTCGCCCGAAAGAAGGACCCGAAGAAAAATATTCCCTGAAACATCTTGTAAAGCACCTCAGCGAACTGCTCGGTGGCACAACAGTATTGTTCGCAAACGACTGTATTGGCGAGCAGGCCTATCTTACCGCCGATATGATGAAGCCGGGTGAGGTATTGCTGCTTGAAAACCTGCGTTTTTACAAAGAAGAAGAGAAAGGCGATGCCTCTTTCGCGGAGAAACTCAGCAAACTGGGCGATGTATATGTGAACGATGCTTTCGGTACCGCGCACCGGGCCCATGCCTCCACCGCGGTAATCGCGCAGTTCTTCCCCAAAGAAAAAAGGATGTTCGGTTTCGTGATGGAAGGTGAAGTGAACAGCGCCGAAAAAGTGCTCCATGCGGCTGAAAAGCCATTTACCGCTATCATCGGCGGCGCTAAAGTCTCCGATAAAATACTCATCATCGAGAACCTGCTCGAACGTGCTACCGACATCATCATCGGCGGCGGAATGGCCTACACTTTCATGAAGGCCCAGGGCGGGAAAATCGGTAAATCGCTTTGTGAAGACGACCGCCTGCAAACCGCGTCCGACCTCCTGGAGAACGCGAAGGCCAAAGGCGTGAACATCCATCTGCCCGCAGACTCCGTGATTGCCGATAATTTCGCTGCCGACGCCAACACGCAAACCGCGGCCAGCAATGAAATTCCTGATGGCTGGATGGGGCTTGATGTTGGTCCCGAAGCCGCAAAAGCTTTCGCTGAAGTGATCCTTCGTTCCAAAACCATTCTCTGGAATGGTCCGATGGGCGTGTTTGAAATGGAAAAGTTCCAGAAAGGTACCAAAGCCATTGCAGATGCAGTGGCCGAAGCCACCGAAAAAGGTGCTTTCTCCCTGGTGGGTGGCGGCGATTCCGTTGCGGCCGTGAACCAGTTCGGTTATACTGAAAAAGTAAGTTATGTGTCCACCGGTGGTGGCGCTATGCTGGAATATTTTGAAGGGAAGGAATTGCCGGGTATTGCGGCTGTGAAAGCGTAGTGTACAGCAGGTGATATTTTTTGAGGTCCCTCCGGCGTTTTCCGGGGGGATTTTTTTTCACGCGATTGCTTTTTTCACGCGAAGACGCAAGGGAGCAAGGACGCAAAGAGCTGTTGGTATTTTGAGCGCATTTTTGAATTGAGGGCCGTCTCGTTGAGGCGGTTTTTTTATGCATATTCGAGGAGAATAGCAATACATATCTTACAGCGCATCATCCAAAATTCATCATCCAAAAATTCAAAATTAAATTCACGCAAACGGTTGCCGCCAAATCCTATCCATCTTTTGCCCATATTTGTTCCCTTCAAACCCTTTGCATGAAACGCTTTTGTATATTGTCTGTCGTTTTGGGCCTGTTCGCCGTTCTTCCCATGGCGGCGAACGCCCATTTTTTTGCTGACTCCATTGTTGTGCCGTTGGGAGGAAATACCTGGGCCACCAACGCGAAGCAACAGCGGGGCCTTATTTCCAATAATGGCATAAAAGGCTGGAGCGACGACGCGGTTGTATTCAATACCTATGTCAGGATCAACACTGCTGGGGAACTTTCCATCCAGCTGAACGGAAACACATCTGCTGAATCCCGTTTACGCATTACCGTGAATAATTCGGCAAAAGAAATTGAATGGAAAGCGGGAATGCAAAAAGTAGATGCGGGATACTGGAAACTCACCAGGCCAGGGTATTATGCCATCAGTTTACAGGGACTTAAAAAGAAGGGTGATGCCTATCCTTCATTGGCTGCTTACACTTTATCCGGCACCGCGGCTCAAACTGCGCCCGATTATGTATCCACCAACGAGGGAAATTATTTTTACTGGGGAAGAAGAGGGCCATCGGTGCACCTCAGTTACCCTTTTCCTGATTCCATCAAGGCCGAATACTTTTACAACGAAGTAACCGTGAAGCCCGGTAATGATGTGATTGGCTCTTACTATATGGCCAATGGCTTCGGAGAAGGATATTTCGGGATGCAGGTGAACAGCGCTACGGAACGCAGAATACTGTTTTCCGTATGGAGTCCGTTCCAGACCGATGATCCGAAGGCGATCCCGGAAGACCAGAAAATTGTATTGCTAAAGAAAGGAGAGGGTGTGCATACCGGCGAATTCGGCAACGAAGGATCCGGCGGACAAAGCTACCTCCGCTACAACTGGATCACCGGCAATACTTATAAGTTCCTGCTTAAAGGTGTTCCCGATGGACCGGAACACACGATATATACCGCATGGTTTTTCGCGCCTGAAAAAAACAACTGGCAACTCATCGCGTCATTCCGTCGCCCGAAGAAAAGTACTTACCTGACCCGGTTCCATTCTTTCCTCGAGAATTTTAGTCCCGACCAGGGCGATAAAGAAAGAAAAGTCGAATTCAACAACCAATGGATCCGCGACAACAAGGGCCAATGGCACGAACTCACCCATGCCCGCTTTACCGGCGACAACACTGCCCGCAAAGGATACAGGATGGACTATGGCGGCGGGGTGGCAGGAAATGTTTTTTTCCTGAGAAACTGTGGTTTTTTCACGGATAACACCGCGTTGGATGCCTCGTTTTCGAGGAAGGCAGGAGGGAAGAAGCCGGTGGGGTTGCCGGAGTAGGTGAGTAGGAATTTCTCGCGAAGACGCAAGGGAGCAAGGACGCAAAGCCTTAATTATTGGGCGGAATTTCGTTAGGCGGAATTTTTTTGTTTCTCGCAGCGGCGCGGAGGCGCAACGTGAGACGCTGAATTGGTATCCTCCTGATTATTGGCAATAGCAAACAACCATTTTTCCCGGATCACATAAAAACTATAGCTCCTTCAATAGGCTGCCAAAAATAAATATTCAAACAAATCAGGACTCCGCAATACATCAGCTCTCCGCGTCGCTGCGAGAAAAATAAAAACAGCCCAATGGTACCGTTGCGATAAATCAACAAGTCCTCAAACAGCAACCTGCCCCACCCACTCAAGGCTTTGCGTCTCCGCGTTGCGAGGAACGGAGCAACCGCGAGAAAATGCTCCCACAGCCACCCGCCCCTCAACCACTCCTTGCGTCCTTGCTCCTTTGCGTCATTGCGTGAAAAAAAACCATCGCGTGCAACGAAACAATAATGCACCAACAAAAATTCTTCCCCTGAAACCACCCCGCAATACCCTAACTTTGCGCCCTTAACCTGCCATTATTTTAACCATGAAGATCGCCATCAATGGAATGGGCCGCATCGGGCGCCTCCTGTTCCGTCGTTTGATTGAAGAACCAGGCATTGAACTTGTTGCCATCAACGATATTATGCCCCGGGAAAACCTGCTCTATCTCCTGAAATACGATTCCGTTTACGGTACTTCGCCGCTGGATATGCTCGCGCTGAACGAAACACTCGTCATCAACGCAAAACCAATCGAACTGCTCAGTGAACCGGATGCTTTAAAGCTGCCCTGGAAAAGCCTGGGTGTAGACCTCGTGATAGAATGTTCCGGTGTGTACACAAAAAAGGAGAAAGCCGCCCTGCACCTGGAAGCGGGGGCAAAACACGTGCTGCTTTCCACCACCGGAGATACGGATGTGCCACTGCTCATACACGGCTACAACCACGATGAATGGCGGCCGGAAGACAAAATCGTTTCCCCCGGTGGCTGCATGACCAATAGTTCCACACCAGTACTCGATATCCTGGAATCCGCGATCGGGATTGAGTCGGTACAACTCAATTTCCTGCATTCCTACACTTCCCGTCAGCAGCTTGTGGATGCTCCGCACCACGATTTCAGGAGGGGCAGGGCCGCCGCCGAATCCATTATCCCAGTGGAGATAGACCAGGCCGCTACGCTGGAAAGGCTGATCCCCTCCCTGAAGGGGAAGATTGCCGCCGTTTCCACCCGCGTGCCCGTTGCGAATGGCGCTATGGCCGATATCAGCGTGGTGCTCAAGAACAAAATCTCCAGGGAACAGATCCACGCCATCTTTGAAGAAGAGGCGAATGCCAAATACAAAGGCGTGCTGGCCGTGAACCATGAACAACTCGTTTCCCTCGATTTCAAAGGGAACACCCATTCCTGTGTGGTGGACGCCACACTCACTTCCATCGTGGGCAACCACCTTAAACTTATCGTGTGGTTTGATAACGAATACGGTTTCACCAGCCGGATGATCGACTGGGTACGCACCATTGGCGGAATGAACGCTTTAGCTTAACTTTAAACCCTCACCATCAAATCTTTCAGAAAATGAAGACTAAATCATTGGTTCTAATTGGAATAGCTGCTGTTTTATTGATCCTGGCCGGATGTGGTTGCAACGGATACAATTCCCTGGTGCAGCAGGATGAAGTGGTAAAAAATAAATGGGCAAACGTACAGAGCGACTACCAGCGTCGTGCTGACCTCATTCCCAATCTCGTGAATACAGTGAAAGGAGAAGCGGATTTTGAAAAGACCACCTTGCAAAATGTGATTGATGCAAGAGCAAGGGCAACGCAAATGAGGGTTGATCCCGCTGATCTTACACCTGAGAAATTAAAAGAGTTCCAGGCGGCACAGGGACAACTGTCCCAAGCGCTCGGCAGGTTGCTGATGGTAACTGAAAACTATCCTAACCTCAGGGCCAACGATGCGTTCCGCAACCTGCAGGCTCAGTTGGAAGGAACAGAGAACAGGATCAAAGTGGCAAGAAATGATTTCAACGAAGCGGTAAGGGCTTACAATACGAAGGCGCGTTCTTTCCCCACAAATATATTCGCGGGCATGTTCGGCTTCACACCCAAAGAAGGATTCGCTGCGGAAGCCGGAAGTGAAAGAGCGCCTGAAGTTAAATTCTGATAAATACATCGCCTGTGTCGCTATTCTCTTTTTCAAAGAAGAAAGAACTTATTCCCGCATCGGAACAACAACCGATCCTGGAAGCCATTAAATGGGCCGAACAGAAAACCAGCGGTGAAGTGCGCGTGTACATTGAATCGCATTGCCGTTTCGTGAACCCGATCGATCGTGCCCTGGAAGTGTTCCACGGATTGAAAATGCACGAAACAAAAGACCGCAACGCGGTGCTGGTGTACATCGCATTGAAGGACCACCAGTTAGCTGTTTACGGCGATAAAGGCATTCATGAGAAAGTAGGAGACGACTACTGGCGCAGGGAAGTGGACAAAATGATCGCCGCTTTCAATGGCGAAAACATCGCGAACGGCATTGCCGCCGTAGTAACCGATATCGGGGATGCCCTGCACACGCACTTCCCTTATGACAGCGACACCGATAAAAATGAACTGCCCGACGAAATCGTCTTCGGGCACTGATCCTTATGATGAAGAAACTCCTGCTGATATGTTTGCTCTGCTGGATGGGAACCGCCGCGCTCCTGGCGCAGGATATTCCTAAAAGGCCCACCCCACCCAGGTTGGTGAACGACCTGGCGCAGGTGATGACGCCCGACCAGGTGGCCACACTGGAAGCGAAACTCGTAGCCTACGACGATAGTACCTCTAACCAGATCGCTATCGTGACCGTGAAAAGTCTCGGCGGATACGAAATTGAAGAGTACGCATTGAAGATTCTCCGCGACTGGGGCGTGGGCAACAAAGCCACCAACAACGGAATCGTGATCGTCGCGGCTATTGATGACCGTAAGATCAGGATCGAAACGGGCTACGGGCTGGAAGGCGCTGTACCCGATATCACCGCCAAACAGATCATCGACAACGATATCACCCCCGCGTTCCGGGAAGGAAATTTTTACCGGGGGTTCGACCATGCGGCTGAATCCATTATGAAGGCTGCCGCCGGGGAGTACAAGGCACCCGCCGAATACAGGGACCGGAAGCGCACGAAAGAACGCGGCATAGGTGGCGGAGCCATCGTATTGGCGGTAATCATCATTATCATCAGCCTGATCTCCAGGGGAGGTGGCGGCGGCGGTATGATGTCGCGCCGTGGATACCGTGGCTGGAACGGGCCCGTGTTCATGGACTGGGGTGGTTTTGGCGGCGGCGGACGAAGTGGCGGTGGCGGCTGGTCAGGCGGTGGCGGAGGATTCGGCGGCTTCGGCGGAGGAAGTGGTGGCGGTGGCGGAGCCAGCGGCTCGTGGTAATTAAGTTTTTGTAACGCAGCAGTTGTTCCCGTAAAACCACGTAAGTTGGAACGGGAAAAAAAATAATAAATGTCGGAGAACCCAAACTATTTCCTGACCCGTTGGCAATCTCAGCTCAAAAAGGGATTGTTCGAATACATTATCATGCTGTTGCTCCAGAAGAAAGAACGGTACGGTTATGAACTCATCAGCGATATAAAGGGCCAGTTCGATATGGATATAGCGGACGGCACCATTTACCCGTTGCTGAACCGGTTGAAAAAAGAAAAGATCGTGGAATCGCGTTGGGTGGAAATGGAAGAAGGTATTCCCCGTAAATACTACCAGCTTACCGACCTGGGTAAGCAGCAACTGGAAGAAATGTACGGCTATCTCGGCGAACTCATGCGCGCCATCAGTGAACTCAAAAGTTAATCCCCTGTTGCACTATGGAAAAATATATTCTTTCTCTGGATCTGGCTTCTTCCACCGCGGGCGCAACCCTGGTGAACAGGGATGGTAAGGTACTGGCCCGTGTACAGAAGGATTTTGAAAAGTATTACCCGCGCCCCGACTGGATCGAATTCGATCCGGGAGAGCTCTGGTACTCCCAACTGGATGCCGCGCGCGAAGTAATCAAAGATGCCGCCATCGCACCTGAAAATATCGCCGCCATCGGTATCGCCAACCAACGTGAAACCACCATCGTATGGGACCGTGAAACAGGCAAACCCATTTACAACGCCATTGCCTGGCAAGACAAACGAAGCGCTGAAATATGCGACCAGTTGCACTACCAGGGCATGAGTGAAATGATCCGCGAGAAAACAGGACTCATCCTCGACGCTTATTTCTCCGCCAGCAAAATACAATGGATCATCAACGAAGTACCCGGCGCCAAACGAAAGGCGGAAGAAGGAAAACTGGCATTCGGAACCATAGACTCCTGGCTGGTATGGAAACTGACGGGCGGCAAACAACACATCACCGATGTAACGAATGCTTCGCGCACCTTGCTGTTTAATATTCATACCCAGCAATGGGACCAGGAACTTTGCAGGCTCTTCTCCATCCCCATGCTCATGCTCCCCAAAGTGGTGGATTGCGATGAAGTGGTGGCTGAAACAGAACCTAATTTACTGGGCGCCGCTATCCCCATCGCGGGCATCGCCGGCGACCAGCACGCGTCGTTGTTCGGACACGCGTGTTTTGAACCTGGCAGCATCAAGAATACATACGGCTCCGGCTGCTTTCTGCTCATGAATACGGGGGAACAACCGATTTTATCCAGGAACAACCTCGTAACGACGATCGCCTGGAAGATCGGAGGAAAAACAACCTATGCCCTGGAAGCAAGTGTGTTCGGCGGAAGTTCCACCTTCCGCTGGCTCCGGGATGGATTGGGCATCATCGATACCACCGCCGAAGTGGAACAACTCGCGCAAACCGAGACCGATAACGGCGGTGTCTATTTTGTACCCGCTTTCAGCGGACTGGGGTCCCCTTACTGGGATCCCTATGCGAAAGGCATGATCATCGGCATCAGCAGGGGCACGACGGCCGGGCATATCGCACGCGCCAGCCTGGAAGGCGTGGCGCTGGGGATTTGTGACGCGGTGGCCGCACTTGAAAAAGAGAATGGCTATGCCGTTACGGAACTAAAGGTGGATGGCTCTTCTGTGGCGTACGACCTGTTGTTGCAACTACAGACCAATCTCTTGCAACGCCCCGTGGTAAAACCGGGATTCGTTTCGCAAAGTGCCCTGGGCGCGGCTTATCTCGCAGGACTCGCCGTAGGCGTTTGGGAGCATATAGACACCATCAAAGCTTTTTACTCCGTCGAAAAAAAATACGTCCCGGCTGAAAACGGCCCCGATCTCCAGAACATACACCGTTACTGGAAGAAAGCAATCGCCAGGGTACAGCGCTGGGAGTTTTAGTTACCTTTGCTGCCTTATGAAAAAAGAGGCGGTAAGAACGTTACAGGTGGCTGGTCCACTGATATTGGGTAATCTCACGCAGATTGCGCTGGGACTTATCGACTCCGCTATGGTGGGCGCCATCAGTTACAAACAACTTGCGGCCTCCTCCCTTGTTACCAATATGCTTGGTATTCCTTATGTGCTCGGCATAGGCATCACCGTTTCCATTTCTCCTTTGGTGGCCATCCACAACGGCCGTGGCGATCACCGCAAAGTAGCGCACTACGCTTACAATGGTTTCTGGCTCTGCGCCCTTACCGGGGTACTCATCGCGTTGTGCGTGGTACTGGGCCGGAATATCGTGTACAGCATGGGGCAGGATCCCGAAGTAGCCGCGCTGGCGGAACCTTATCTCGCCATCATGGGCTGGAGCATTATTCCGATGATGATGTTCCTCGCGCTCAAACAATTCACCGATGGCCTCGAATATACACGCCTGGCCATGGCGCTTTCCCTTTTCTCGCTTCCGCTGGATACTTTTCTGAACTGGGTATTCATCTTCGGAAAACTGGGCATGCCGCGCCTGGAACTGGTAGGCGCCGGACTAACCACCTTATTTTCAAGAACGGTCATCTTTGTTGTATTGCTCTGGGTGATCTTAAAAAAGAAAAGGTTCAGTGTGTATGGCAAATGGCGGCGGTTTGAATGGGTACTGAAACTGCGTTCCTGGTGGGAATTGCTGAAGATTGGCGTGCCTTCCAGTTTACAATACGGCATGGAGGCGGGCGCATTCTCTGTTTCAGGCATCATGATCGGATGGCTGGGCGCCACACAGCAGGCCGCGCACCAGATCGCGCTGAACTGCGCTTCCGCCACGTTCATGGTATCGGTAGGCTTATCGCAGGCGGGAAGTATCCGCGTCAGCGGAAGTTATGGGCGTAATGATTTTTCAGGCTTGCGGCGCATTGGTTTCAGCACACTTTACACCGCACTTATATATGGTGTGGCCTGCGGCATCTTCTTCATTCTTTTCAGAAACCTGTTGCCCCACGCGTTCAATAGCAATGCAGAAGTCGTGGACACCGCGGCTTTCTTATTGTTGTTCGCGGCGCTCTTTCAGATATCGGATTCCACACAATCTATTGGAGTAGGACTGCTCCGGGGTGTGCGTGATGTGAAGGTGCCCACCTTACTGGTGACCATCGCCTATTGGGTGCTGGGTATACCAACGGGGTATTACCTGGCCTTCAAAGCGGGGATGGGCGCCACGGGTATATGGATCGGCTTCGTGATCGGGCTGAGTTTCTCTTCAGTATTGTTGAATTCGAGGTTCAATAAGATTTCCCGGAAATTATTGTTCAGCCAGGCTTGATTCCCTTCTACTGCTGTATTAATTATTCGTTTACTTTTTGGTAACGATCTGTTAATGTTACGAAACCGAGGTGTATCGCTTTCCGATGTACCTTGCATACGCATATTTTAAGGCGCCCGATATAGTATAAAGAAGGGACGCCGATTGCTTATGAAGTGGAATAACACATATAAGGCAGGTTTTCTTTTTTCCCGGTTTCATCCGTTGGGGAAAACGGAATATTTCTGTTTGCGTTTATTCATTATAGTTAGTTCAATTTTTAATATTACACCGTTCATTTCAGGAATGACACGTCGGAGTGGACATTCATCCAGTTCGCATTCAGCCAAAGAAAATTTGCACCCGGAACATTACGTTTTGGTTAACAACCTTCGTTTGATGGTATCCGATTTATGTGCCGGTGTATCTTTGCGGCGTTATGGCTTTTCTGATTGGACCCTTGCTGATTTGAAAGCGGCGAAAGTTCGTTCTTCCTCAAAAAAAGGACCCGTACTTTTTGCCCCGGAATATACCGGGATCCCCGGCGTTCAGTTCCATAGCATATATCATAACAGTAAATTCCGGTGGGAGGCGCACCTGCCGGCTGTAATGAATATGACTGTGTAAATCCAACTTATTCCTGTTTTTGTAGCTGGCAAGCTGCCCGGCATCCCGCGAAAATGGCTGCCCTGGATAGCTATGTCCGTTATGGAACTGATAAGGAACTGAAGTATATGGAACCTATTCATCCGCTTTCAACACCTTCACTGGCTATGAAGGGAATGAGAAGATAGCCTGTACCATCTTTAACAAACCCAGAATGTTGTTTATGAAAATTTCTACGACCGTTTCAGGGAAGAAAAAACCGGTGCTTCGGCTACTCGGAACCGTTCTTCTTCTGATGCTGAACATGATGCTGTTCGCCCAGCAAAAGAAGGTTACCGGTAAGGTAACCAACCCCGCCGATGGAAAACCGCTCCAGGATGTGAACATCCAGGTGAAAGGGACCAGCAGGGGGATGACGACCAATGCAAAAGGAGAATTTACGCTCACTGTAGCGGAGAACGATGTACTTGTAGTATCCGCTATCGGGTTCCAGACCAGGGAAATCCGTGTGGGCAACCAGAACAATATTGCAATCCAATTGGTGAGTGCCGCCAATGAGTTGCAGAACGTGGTGGTGACTTCACTTGGTATTAAAAGAGAAGCGCGTTCCCTTGGGTACGCCGTTACCAAAGTGGACAGTACCCAGCTTACGGATGCCGTTTCTTCCAACTGGACCGACGCGCTCTCCGGAAAAGTAGCGGGATTGAACCTGATCCGCTCTGGTAGCGGACCCGCCGGTTCAAACAAAATTATCCTCCGTGGAGAGAACAACCTCACCGGAGACAACGAAGCATTGATCGTATTGGATGGCGTGGTCATCAGCAACAGTGGTGGCCGCCGTTCCGCGAACAGTTCCGATAACGTATATGGAACCGGCAGCGATAACATGCCCGCGGATTACGGCAGTGTACTGAACGACCTGAACGCGGAAGATATTGAAAGCGTTACGGTGCTGAAAGGGCCGGGCGCTGCTGCGCTTTACGGGCAAAGAGGCGCGAATGGCGCGCTCATCATCACCACCAAATCCGGGAAGTCTAAAAAGAAAGGACATTTTAATGTACGCTTCAATTCTAACGGTTCCTTGGAATCCGTGAACCGCTGGCCAGATCTTCAGTATGAGTATGGCCAAGGGCTCGATGGAGCGGCACACTACTCTTATGGTTCCAGTGTGGATGGTGCAAGTACAAGTGGTACGAGTTCAGCATACGGTCCTCGCTTCGACGGACAAATGTTTTTCCAATACGATCCGGTGACGCAAGCCGTAGGCAAAGAAAGAACGCCCTGGGTGCCTTATGATAACCTGAACACGTTCTTTGAAACCGGTCGTAACCTGACCAATTCACTGACCATAGATGGAAAGATCAGCACCACTACCATGCGGCTTTCACTGACCACGCAAAACAATACCTGGATCATACCCAATACAGGATTTGAACGCAGGTCCATCAACCTGTCCACTACAACGGATGTTACGAAAAAGCTGAAGTGGACGAACAAAGTGAATTACAGCCACCGTAACAGCGATAACCTGCCCGGTGCGGGATATGGCAACCAGTCGCTGATGTACTGGTACATTTTCTGGCAACCCAATGCCGACCACAACTGGCTCAAAAACTACTGGGCAAACGGCAGCAGGTATACGCTGATAAAATATCCTTACAGCTCTTTCCCCGAGAACCCTTACGCGGTCGTGAACGAGTTCATCAACCGCAGTAAAAGGAATAATATTACCGCCAACTCACAGGCCTTGTACCAGTTCAATAAGGATCTGAGTCTGCTGGTGCGTTACAGTATTGATTTCGCGAACGATAAACGCGCGCAGGAGCGTCCTTATGATGCCGGAACACGTTTGCCGCAGGGATCTTTCCGTACGCAGAACATCTACGCGCAGGAAACCACGGTTGATTTCCTTGCCCGGTACAACAAAGATGTGAATGAAGATCTGAACCTCAACATCACGGTGGGAGGAAGTACGTTGAAAAACCGTTACAATAAAATTGATTTGCGTGCGGATGGGTTAAAATATCCGGGAATATATTCACTTGATAATAACCTTTATCCCATAGTTTCTATCCCGGATACCAACAGGTATACCTTCAACAGCTTCTATGGAATGTTTACGGCAGGTTTCCGCGATTATTTGTACGCGGAAGTTTCTACCCGGCAGGATTGGGCCAGTGTGTTGGCGAGTCCGTACAGAAAGGCCAATGTGGGATTTTTCTATCCCTCTTTAAGTATGAGTTTTATAGCTTCTCAGTTGCTGAATCTTCCAAAATCCGTCAACTACGCGAAATTGAGGGCCTCTGTCGCTAAAGTGGGCAGTGGCAGTACGTCTCCTTACCTGACGGCATACAGGTATTCACCGATTACCAATGTGCTTTACCCGGATAGCGTGTTTGCCAACCCTTCCGTGTTGCCTAACTATGACCTGAAACCGCTGTTTACCACTTCACTAGAGGTAGGCGCTGAAGTGAAGATGTTCAACAACCGCCTTGGATTTGATGTTGCGCTATACCACCAGACAGCAAGAGGACAAATATTGTCAAGGGTAATTGATCGGTCTTCCGGGCACAATGCTGTTACGATTAACGCGGGACGTGTAGACAACAAAGGCGTTGAAGTTGCCCTGAACGGCACGCTTATCCAGGCCAAAGGTAGAAAAGGCTTTGGATGGATGGCGTATGCGACCTTCTCCAGCAATAGAAACGAGATCATTTCCATGCCGGATAGCTCGGTAGTATTGCGTACCGGTCCCGTGGGTGGTGGGCAGATCGTGGCGCGGCCAGGCGGAAGCATGGGCGATTTATTCGGAAGGGGATACCAGCGTGCGCCCGATGGGCAGGTGATTTACGATGCCACTACAGGCTTAGCTAAAATCACGGAAGATGTGGTGTATCTCGGAAACACCATGCCGAAATACAGAGCCAGTATTGGCAACGATTTTAAGATCGGACAGTTTTTACTGAAAACCTTGTTTGATGCACAGGTAGGTGCGGTGGCGCACTCGCTGTTGAACTACAAATTGGTGGAACAGGGCAAATTGAAATCCACGCTTCCGGGCCGCTATGCCGGTATCATCGGGAACGGCGTGGTACAGAACCACGACGGAAGCTACCGGAAGAATGATGTGGTGGCTTATGATATTGATGAATATTACCGCTCGCACATGGGAACCGACAATGCTGAGGGAAGCACCTTCAGTACCGATTTCATCAAGTTCAGGGAAGCTTCGCTGAACTACCGCTTCACACCTAAGTTCCTGAAGAAAGTAGGATTGGCCAACGCGCAACTGGGTATTTACGGACGTAACCTCTTCGTATGGTCGCCCTGGCCCATGTTCGATCCTGAATTTGGAACACTGAGCGGAACAGACATCGTTACCGGTTTCGAAATCGCACAGTTCCCTTCCACCCGTTCCTACGGATTTAACCTCTCACTTGGATTTTAAAACAGTTGACAATGAAAAAGCAATTATATACAGTGGTCCTTTTATTGGCGGGTATAACTGGTTTAACATCCTGCGATAAAGATTTTGTAAAAGAGAACACTGATCCGGTGGCGCCACTTACCACAACTGCGGACAGACTTCTCGCGCCTGCACTGGTAAATTCCATGTGGCCGGGCATGTCGCGCAACAGGAACTTTAACAACGAGCTCATGCAGGTGACCGTGAACATGAGTGACGCGGATGCCACTGTTTTCAGGTATACTTTCAGAAGCACTTTTTCTGATTACCTGTGGAACGCATGGTATGTTCAGCTGACCAATTTCAAAGACATCTACGACAAAGCCGGTCAGGAAGGCGCGTTGAACGAATCTTATCAGGGAATTGCATTGATAGGACAGGCATGGCTTTTCTCCATGCTCACGGATACTTATGGTGATATACCTTATTTTGAATCCAACAAAGGAGATGCCACCAAAGGTGGTATTCTGGAACCCGCTTTCGACGCCCAGAAAGATATCTACCTTGATCTCTTCAAAAAGCTGGAAGAAGCGAATACCCTGCTCAGCAAAGGAACGACCATTACGATCAACAGTGATCCTGTTTTCAAAGGTGATATCGCCAAATGGAGGAAATTCGGTAACACCCTGTATATGCGGCTCCTGCTGCGTGTGGCGGGAAAAGCTGAAGTGGCACAGCAATGTATTGGTAAAATCAAGGAAATCGCAGAAACGAATACAGAAAACTATCCAACGATGCAAAGCAATGCCGATGCGGCTTTCATCCGTTGGACCGGTGGCGCCAGTACCACGGATCCCTATACATCGCCTTATGTAACCGGCGTTCGTTCGCAGGATTTCAGATCCCCGGCTATCGGTAAGTTTTTCATCGATCATCTCCGCGACTGGAGTGATCCCCGGCTTACCACATCCGGAGCTTACAGTGATGGAGGGGCCAACAGATGGGGGATCGCGCAGGGGTCCAATGGTTATGCCGGTGTGCCCAGTGGGTACGCGGTTGGCGCGGGAGAAAGTAAACAATCGTACTTCTATTCTAACGACCAGGCGCTAAGCACAGGAACCTATGGTGCAAGATCGTTGCAACAGCACCCGCTCACGGGTATCCTGATGAATTACGCCGAACTGCAGTTCATCCTGGCGGAAGCTGCGGTGAAAGGATGGATATCCGGCTCCGCTGAAAACTATTACAAAGCGGGTATCGCGGCGTCTATCAATTACTGGGTACCCACTTTTTCCGGTGCCGCCAATTCTACTGAATTGAACACGTACATCGCCAACGCCGACCTCACCTGGAATGAAGGAGGAAATATGGAAGCCAAAATGGAACAGATTCACTTGCAGAAATATTACGCCCTCTTTCTGGTAGACATGCAACAATGGTTTGAATACCGCCGCACTGGCCATCCCATCCTTCCCAAAGGCCCCGGTCTTATGAATGGTGGTGTAATGCCCGCCAGAATGACCTACCCGGTATATGTGCAATCGGCTAACCCAAGCAACTACAAAAAAGCAGTGGCCGCACAGGGACCCGATCTTATTTCTACCAATGTTTGGTGGCAAAAACCTTAAGCGATTAAAAAAGTTACAATGAAAAAATCAATCATATACGCTCTCCTGCTGGTGGCCACGGCCCTTTCATCAGGATGTAAAAAAGACAATTACCCCGGTGGTATGGTGGCTCCCATTCTTCCGCTTTACGATCTGAGGAACCTGCACAAGGGGGAAGATGTTTTGCTGAATGAAGAGACCATGTACGGTTCCACCGCTATTACAGGCGTCGTGATCTCTGATCATTCCGGCAAGAACCTGCCCGAAGGGCTGCTGATTATCCAGGATAAAAGAAGGTTATCACTGCTTCGTGGTATGGCCATCCAGATCGGCGCTGCCGCCGCTGATTATGTTCCCGGCGATTCCGTAGTGATGGACGTTACAGGAACAACACTTACAAGAAAAGATGGTATTCTCCAGATAGTGGGATTGCAGCCATCGGCCATTACAAAAGCAGGCAGCAATATTACTATTCCGCCAAACAGGGTTGGAAGTAATCTGATCCTGAACAAACCCAACGATTTTGAATGCACGCTCGTGGCGATTGTGAAAGCGGGATTCGATCCTGTGCCTCAGGCGACAGAACCTTACCTCGGCGATAAGATCATGAACGACGGCTTCGGCAACCTTGCCCTGCGTACAATACCCACCGCAACCTTTGCAAATACAACCGGACTGAATTTCAGCGCGAACTATTACGGCATCGTATTCAATACACAAGATGAAAAAGGAACCTTAACGCCGCACCAACGGATCCGTACCCTGAACGATGTGGTGCCGCTCAGCTCCACGCCGGATATCGCCGCCATCATTATCTCCGGTTACATGGCCGATGCGGAAGGGGGAGACGGAAATTATGAATACATGCAGTTCCTCGCCACAAAGGATATTGATTTTGCTGAAACACCCTTCTCCGTGGTAGTAACCAGCAACGCCGGAACCTCAAGCCCTACCGGTGTGTTCCCCATTAAAGGATGGGCCACCGGAGCCGATGCGGTTTCCGGCACTACGGCGCGTACCTTTAAATTCAACCTCACACAGGGAACCGTTTCCAAAGGAGAATTTTTCTATGTGGGCGGGTCTTCTAAGATGATCAACGGGGCAAGCTCCACTTCCATCGCCCAGGCAAAATGGATCCGCTCCTTTAACTATACCACCGCCGATGGAGACGGTTTCGGACTCAGAACCTCCGGGTTGTTCGCCAACAGCGGAAACGCCTCCGGGTTCGCAGTATTCGAAGGAATAAACGTAGACGTAAACTCCGCTCCCATAGATGTGATCTTCATCGGGGCAGGAGGTAGTATTTACCAGGCGGATCCGGCTGCAGGATATAAAATCGCCAATACAGACTTCTACGATAAAGTGGACCCGATTTCACTGACTTCGCAGCCCTACTACAGAAGTGGCACCAACGCGCTGAGCTTTAACTACCAGACACCCTCCGACCAGGGATTCTGGAACAAACTCGGAGGTGTGTACGATGCCAACCTGGGCAAATGGATCAAAGCAAGGTCACAGTTTAACCTGGACCTTTCCAAAACATCGAAGCTGGAAGATATCGAAGGCATCACGATGGTGAACATTCTAGATGCCGTAACCGGCGCATTGATCAGAACAGAACAAATCGAGCCTACCAAACTGAAATAGAAGAGAAACCTCATATTGTAAACAAGAGGGTGCATCAGAAATGGTGCACCCTTTTTATGTGGAGTTAAACACCAACTTTCCGCCCGTTAAATCACTGTTTCTTTCAAGTACAGCCTGTCAAATCCCAAAGAGACACCAATACAATCGCTCTCCTACAACTTGATCGAAATCAATTAATATCGTAAAAGTAGGTATATCGGAAAACGATGTACATTGCATTGAGATATTTTACTACTTTCGATACATAAGCCGGATATAATATCTACGCCAATGAACCGGAACTCAAGTATAGAAAAGATGCGCGAAGCCATCACCTGGGACCTTGTGGTTACAGGTGGCGGGGCCACGGGACTGGGAACGGCACTGGAAGCCGCCGCGCGCGGGTACAAAGTGTTGCTTCTCGAACAGTCCGATTTCGCCAAATCCACCTCCAGTAAAAGTACCAAACTGGTACACGGAGGAGTGCGCTACCTGGCGCAGGGCGATGTGGCCCTTGTAAGGGAAGCAAGCATCGAAAGGGGATTGCTGGTGAAAAATGCGCCCCATCTCGTAAAGAATCTCTCCTTTATTATACCCGTTTACACCTGGTGGGACAGGATTAAATACACCATAGGCCTGAAGTTATACGACTGGATCGCCGGGAAGTTGAGTCTCGGCGCCTCGGTATTCGTAGGGCCCGAAAAGGTGGTTTCCCGTTTGCCCAACATTGTTCGGGAAAAACTGAAAGGCGGCGTATTGTACCACGACGGGCAGTTCGACGATGCCCGGCTGGCCCTGAACCTTGCGCAAACCATTGAAGAGAAGGGCGGCGTAGTGGTGAATTATGTGAAAGTTACTTCGCTCCGCAAAGATGCGCAGGGTAAGGTGAACGGGGTAGAGGCCCGAGACCTGGAATCAGGGGAATTGTTCCGGCTGAAAGCGAGGGCCGTGGTGAACGCGACCGGTGTTTTTGTAGATGATATATTGAAGATGGACCAGCCCGGCGTAAAGAAAAGCACAACGGCCAGCCAGGGGGTACATGTGGTGCTCGACAAAATGTTCCTGCCCGGAAATGAAGCGCTTATGATCCCGGAAACGCCGGATGGGCGCGTGTTGTTCGCGGTACCCTGGCACGGTAAACTGGTTGTGGGTACGACGGATACCCCGGTGGAAACGGCCACCCTGGAGCCGGTGGCATTGGAGCAGGAGATACAATTTATCCTGGATACCGCGGGTCAATACCTGGTGCAGAAACCGAAACGCTCAGATGTATTGAGTGTGTTCGCGGGCCTTCGGCCCTTAGCCGCTCCGCAGGGAGAGGGCCAAAAGACCAAAGAAATTTCACGCAGTCATAAGATTATAGTTTCTCCTTCAGGACTGTTTACCATACTCGGGGGGAAATGGACCACGTACCGCAAGATGGGGGAAGACCTGGTTGATAAAGTAGAGTCGGTAGCGGGATGGGGAAAAACTGTTTCCGCAACCCGTCATTTACCGGTGCATGGTTACCAGGAAAAAACGGATTGGAACGATCCGCTTTATTACTATGGTTCCGATGCGGAACAGGTGCGCGGATTAATGCAAGCACACGGCGGGTGGATCAGCGAGAAACTGAAGATCAGCGTAGCGCAGGTGGTATGGGCGGTAGAGCAGGAGATGGCGCGTTCCGTGGAAGATGTGCTGGCGCGCCGAACCCGGGCCATCCTGCTGGATGCGCGGGAAGCTTTGCGCATAGCCCCGGCCGTGACTGATGTAATGGCCACATTGCTGGGAAAAGACGCCGCCTGGAAACAAACACAGTTGGCTGATTTCAGCAATGTAGTGGAATATTATTTACCTGAACATTATAAACCCAAGAAGCAAGACCAGCCTGCCATAGTATGAAAATGACCTCTTTTTTCGCGCCCGCGGCGCACAAACCATTGCTGCCAGCCAATGAGATAGACAAGGAATACAAAGCGCTCCGCCTGAAAGTGTTCCTCGGTATTTTCATCGGGTATGCGGGCTATTACCTTGTAAGAAAGAATTTCTCTATGGCCATGCCTAATCTGGTGGAGAAGGGTTTCTCTAAAGGTGAGCTTGGCGTGGCGCTTTCCGGTGTTTCCATTGCTTACGGATTGAGCAAGTTCCTGATGGGCAATGTATCCGACAGGAGCAATGCGCGGAAGTTTCTCTCCATCGGCCTGTTCCTTTCCGCGCTGACCATGATCGCCATGGGATTGGTGCCTTTCTTCACCGGCTCCATCGCTGTGATGTTCAGTGTACTCTTCATCAACGGTTGGTTCCAGGGCATGGGATGGCCCCCTTGCGGCAGGGTAATGGTGCATTGGTTTTCATTAAGAGAGCGCGGCGGAAAAATGGCGATATGGAACGTGGCGCATAATGTTGGGGGCGGACTGGTTGGTCCGTTAACCGCATTGGGACTTGCCATCTTCGCCGACTGGCACAGCGTTTTTTATTTTCCCGGCCTTATTGCCCTCCTGATTGCCCTGGTGGCTTTCTGGCTGGTGAGGGATACGCCGCAATCCTGCGGGCTGCCACCTATCGAACAATACAAAAATGATTATGCGCCGGATTATTCTGAATCACATGAGAAGGAACTCAGCGCCAAAAAGATATTCCTTGATTACGTACTCGTGAACAGGCTGCTGTGGTACATCGCGTTCGCCAATGCCTTCGTGTACCTGGTGCGGTATGGTGTACTGGACTGGGCGCCCACTTATCTCAAAGAGGCCAAGGGATTCTCTTTAGGAGAAACCGGATGGGCCTATTTCGCTTATGAATATGCGGGCATTCCCGGCACATTGCTGTGTGGATGGTTGAGCGATAAAGTATTTCGCGGAAAACGTGCGCCGGCCACGATCCTGTATATGCTACTGGTGTTGGTGGCTGTATTGGTGTATTGGAAAAACCCTGCGGGCAACCCCATGGTTGATCACATCGCGTTGGTGGCCATCGGCTTCCTGATTTACGGACCGGTGATGCTGATTGGTGTGCACGCGCTGGAACTTGTTCCCAAAAAAGCCGCAGGAACAGCCGCCGGGCTTACGGGACTTTTCGGGTATCTCGGCGGCGCCTTGTTCGCCAACGCGGCCATGGGCTATGTAGTGGACGCGTGGGGATGGGATGGCGGTTTTATGGTGCTCATCGCAGCCTGTGTATTGGCCATCCTTTTCACGGGCATGGCCCTTAGAAGGGAAAGAAAATAATAGAAGGAACCAAAACAATCTTTAATAACCCAAGTGTTGCTTATGAAAATCTCAACGATTGCTGCAGGAAGAAAACTGCCGGTACCGAAATTGCTCGGTATTGTTGTCCTGCTCCTGGTGAACATGGCTTTGTTCGCCCAGCAAAAAAAGATCACCGGAACGGTGACGAATCCCAACGACAATAAGCCCATCCCCGATGTGAACGTCCAGGTGAAGGGTACCAGCAGGGGAACCACATCTAACGAAAAAGGGGAATTCTCCATCAATGCAGCGGAAAACGAAACCCTTGTTTTTTCCGCCATCGGCTTCCAGGTGAGAGAAGTAAAGGTGGGAAAACAGGACCGGCTCACGGTGCAATTGCTCGGTACAGCCAACGAACTGGAAAATGTAGTAGTGACCGCCCTCGGTATTAAGCGGGAAGAAAGAGCGCTGGGCTATGCCACCACCACCGTGCAGGGAGAGCAACTGACCAATGCGATGGCCAGCAACTGGACCGACGCCCTTTCAGGTAAAGTGGCCGGGCTGAATCTTGTGCGCTCCAACAGTGGTCCCACCGGTTCCAACAAAATCATCCTTCGCGGTGAAAACAACCTCACCGGCGACAACGAAGCGTTGCTGGTGGTAGACGGTGTGATCATGAACCAGGGTAGCGGCAGAAGAACGGCCATTTCAGGAGAAAGCGCCTATGGTACCAGCAGCGACAACATGCCCGCCGACTACGGAAGCGGCATCAACGATATCAACCCCGAAGACATTGAAAGCGTGACCGTATTGAAAGGTCCAGGCGCTGCCGCGCTATATGGCCAGCGTGCCGCAAATGGCGCCATCATCATCACCACCAAATCGGGCGCAAGCAAAAAGAAAGGGTGGGGCGTAACACTCAATTCCAACGCCAATATTGAACAGGTGAACCGCTGGCCCGATTTTCAATGGGAATATGGTCAGGGGCTGAACGGCGCCAACTACTATTCCCTCGGCACCTCGGAAGACGGTCCTTCCACCAGCGGAACTTCTTCCGCCTACGGACCACGTTTCGACGGACAACTCTTCTACCAATGGGATCCCGTAACCCAAACCAGGGGAACAGTAAGAACACCCTGGGTACCCTATAAGAATAAACTGAAGAAGTATTTCGAAACCGGCAAAACACTGACCAATACCGTTAGTGTGGAAGGCGGTACGGAAAAAACTTCCGCCAGGTTCTCCTTCACCAACGTCACCAACAACTGGATCACACCCAACACCGGTTACAACAGGAACACCGTGGCCCTTTCCGTGAACACGAAAGTGAACGAGAAATTGCAGATCGCCGCTAAAGTAAACTACAACAACAAATGGAGCGATAACCTGCCCGGCGCTGGATACGGCAACCAGTCCATCATGTATTGGTTCATCTTCTGGCAACCCAATGCCGATATGGATTGGCTGAGGAATTACTGGAGAAACGGCCAGACGGGAAGACAAATCGCTTACCCCTTCAGCACCTTCCCCGAGAACCCTTTCGCCATCGCATACGAATTCATCAACCGTTCCAACCGCCATGCTTTCAATGGCAATGTGCAGGCCACGTATAACTTTACCCCTGAACTTAGCCTGATGGTAAGAACGGGCATGGACTTCAGCTACGAGGCGCGTGCCCAGGAAAGACCTTACGATGCCGGTTCCCGGTTGCCGAAAGGAAGCTTCCGTACCCAAAACATCTTCTCACAGGAAGCCACAACCGATTTCCTGCTGAAATACGCCAAGAAAATCAACAGCGATTTCGATTTCTCGATCACCGGTGGCGGAAGCGCCACGCGCAACAACTACAATAAGGATGAACTGCGGGCTGACTCCCTTACTTCTCCCGGCATCTATACGTTCGCCAACAGCGCGGGGCAATTGATTACACTGCCTTATCAGAGCGAATACGCCATCAACAGCTTCTACGGTATCCTGACCGCGGGTTTCAGAAACTACCTGTTCCTGGACCTCACCGGCAGACAGGACTGGACGAGCGTACTCGCAACACCGGCCAGAACCGAGAACGCCGGGTTCTTCTACCCATCGGCCAACCTTAGTTTTGTGCTGTCGGATCTCGTGACAATGCCCGCCTCCATCGATTTCGCCAAGCTCCGTTTCTCCGCTTCTGGCGTGGGCAGCGGGGGCACGAGAGAATACCTCACT
Organism: Parasegetibacter sp. NRK P23; assembly: GCF_023721715.1. Classification (NCBI taxonomy): domain Bacteria; kingdom Pseudomonadati; phylum Bacteroidota; class Chitinophagia; order Chitinophagales; family Chitinophagaceae; genus Parasegetibacter; species Parasegetibacter sp. NRK P23. The sequence continues at coordinate 14,323 of NZ_JAMDLG010000017.1, read as the reverse complement.
TCCTTCTATTATGTATCACCTGGAAGTCAGTTCGCCGGCGGATTGACTAACCCCTCCGTATTGGCCAATCCCAATCTGAAACCACTCAAAACGATCACGTATGAAGTGGGCGCTAATGTGAAATTGTTTAAAAACCGGCTCGGCTTCGATGTTGCGCTGTATGAAGGCAATACAAAGAACCAGATACTTTCGCGCGTGGTAGACAGGGCCAGCGGGTACGCCACCGCCTATTTCAACGCGGGTCGTGTGAACAACAGGGGCTTTGAACTCGCGATCAATGCAACACCCGTGAACATCAAAAACGGGTTGCGCTGGAACACCAATTTCGTTTTCTCCTCCAACAGCAATAAAGTGGCGGAATTACTCGACAGTTCAGTCGTATTAAGAACAGGGCCCGTTGCCGGCGGACAGATCGTGGCGAAAGTAGGAGGCAGCATGGGCGATTTGTACGGAAGAGGTTATGTGCGTTCCCCCGATGGACAGATCGTGTACGATGAAACCACCGGCTACGCTAAAATCAGCGAAGACGTGCAGTACCTCGGGAATACCATTCCCCGTTATAAATTCGGTTTCAGCAATGATCTTTCTTATAAAAATTTCAGGCTGAACTTCCTGTTCGACGCGCAGATGGGCGCTGTGGCCCACTCGCTGATGCACTACAAACTGGCGGAACAGGGGAAAACAACCAATACCATCCCCGGCCGCTATAACGGCATCATCGGTAACGGAGTAGTATTAGGCACAGATGGTAAATATGTGCCGAATACCACCATCGCCACGAACATCGATGAATACTACCGTTCCCACTGGGGCATAGACAATGGCGAAGGAAGCACCTTCTCCACGGATTTTGTCAAGTTCCGCGAAGCACGCCTCGACTATTCGCTGAAAGCGAAGGCGCTGAAAAAACTTGGATTACAGCGTGCCACCTTCGGCGTATATGGCCGGAACCTGTTCATCTGGTCGCCCTGGCCCATGTTCGATCCTGAATTCGGTACGCTCGCGGGCACCGATATCGTGCAGGGCTTTGAAACAGCGCAGTTCCCTTCTACCAGAACCATCGGCGCCAACTTAGTAATCGGATTCTAAAATGATGACCATGAAAAAAATACTTCAACATATAACCGCCACACTGCTGCTCGGAAGTGTAACGCTCAGTTCCTGTACAAAAGATTTTACAGCGAAGAACACCAATCCGAACGCCGTGCCTGAAGCGCTGCCGCAGCAATTGTTACAGCCTTCCGTCGTGAATACGATGACCTATAATATGATCCGCAACCGGAACTTCAACAACGAACTCATGCAGGTGACCGTAGACATGGGCGATGCGGAAGGACGCGTTTTCCGGTACGATTTCAGGTCAAACCTCTCGGATTATTTCTACAATGGCCTGTATTCGCAGCTTACGGATATCAAAGACATCTACAAAGTAGCGAACACCGCGCCCAACAGTAATTCATCTTACCGGGCCATTTCGCTTATCCTCCAAAGCTGGATCTATGCCAACCTCACGGATACCTTTGGAGACATTCCTTATTTTGAATCGAACCAGGGAAAAGACAGCCTGAACTTCGAACCGAAATTCGATGAACAGAAAACCATCTACCTGGATATCTTCAGCAAACTGGAGCAGGCGAATGAATTGCTGAAAGGAGATACTGCCATTGTGGGCGCAAGTGATCCCATTTACGGCGGCAACCTTTTCCGCTGGAGAAAATTCTGCAACTCCCTGTACCTGCGGTTATTGCTGCGTATTTCACATAAGGCTGATGTCGCCGATGCCTGCATCACCAAGATCAGGGAAATACTGGAGACCAACGCCGCGAACTACCCGGTGATTGCCAGCAATGAAGAATCCGCCATTGTGCAATGGATCGGCGGCGGCGCACTCAACTCTCCATTGCTTACCGTTCGGGAGCAGGATTTCCGGCAGCCCGCCATCGCGAGCTTCTTCATCGATAACCTGGTAAACTGGCGTGATCCACGCATTGATCCCGTTTGGGGAACCAGTGGCGTGAACAGGTGGCGCATAGCGGCGTTCCAGGGTTCTTTCCAGGGCGTGCCCAGCGGCTACCATCCCAATGAAAATCCGGAAAAGAAATCCTACTTCTATTCTACGAACCAAACCGTTTCCGGTAACGCAGCGCCTACTTTAATGAACGATCCCATGACGGGCATCATCATGAACTACGCTGAAGTGCAGTTCATCCGCGCAGAAGCGGCCTTACGGGGATGGACAACCGCATCACCAGCCGCGCATTATAACCTGGGGGCCGAAGCCGCCATCAAATACTGGGTGCCCACCTGGAACGTGGCCATCCAGAGTTTCCTGGAAGCCGCGGATATTCAGTGGAACGATGCGGAATCTTTTGAAGAGAAACTGGCGAAGATTCATTTGCAGAAATATTATGCGCTGTTCCTGGTAGACTACCAGCAATGGTTTGAATACAGGAGAACAGGGTATCCCGTTCTGCCGAAAGGCGCGGGATTGCAGAACGGCGGCATCATGCCCGGAAGGATGAACTATCCGGTGTATGTGCAGTCCACGAATCCAACCAATTACCGGATCGCCGTGGACCGCCAGGGCGCGGATAATATGTCTACACTAGTATGGTGGCAGCGGCCTTAGTTATGGCAACAATTAAAAAACATTAAGTATGAAAAAGCTACTCTATATATCACTGGTACTGGCGCTTGCCGCGGTAACAGGTTGCGATAAGAACGGCAATTACGGTGGTGGAAAGGTGAGTCCGTACATTGCCATCTATGATGTGCGCGGTATTTACAAAGGTGAGGACGTCAAATTGACCACACAAAACATGTTCGGCGCCACCAAACTGGCGGCCGTGGTAGTATCGGATCATTCCGGGAACAACCTGCCGGAAGGCCTGGTGTTCGTGCAGGATGCGCGTCGCCTGGATGCGTTGCGCGGTATCGCCTTGAAGATCGGCAGCGAAGCGGCCGGGTACGTACCCGGAGATTCCCTGCATGTGGAACTGAACGGCGCTACCCTCACCAATGAAGGTGGCCTGCTGATGGTGACCGATATTCCCAAAGGCGGCATCACCAAAGTGTCTTCCGGAAATACACTGCCGGTGGTAAGGGTACCCATCAACAAAATACTGGAGCATCCAGATTGGTATGAGGGAACTTTGTCGGTGATCGTGAAAGGAAGTTTTAACCCACTGCCTGCGCCAACCGATGTATTCTCCGGACAAAAAATGCTGAACGATGGTTTCGGCGATATCACACTGAATACGTTGCCAGGCTCGGCCATCGCGAACAATGTATTGCCTTTCAGCGCCAATTATTATGGTATTGTACTGAACACTTTTAATGCGTCGGGCGATACCATTCCCGAGTTCAGGGTGCGCAAGGCGGATGATATTGTGGTGCTGAGTTCAGAAATAAACATTGTGCCCATGGTGATCTCAGGGTTCCTGAACGATGCCAACGGCAGCGATAACAATTACGAATACATCCAGTTGCTCGCTACGCGCGATATTGATTTTTCCGTTACACCGTATTCCGTGGTTACAGTAAACAATGCGGGAACCGCCACGCCAACGGGCATCCCGGTGAATGGATGGGCAACGGGCGGCCTGCGCACCTATAAGTTTAACCTTACAACAGGGTTCGCGGCTAAAGGAACTTATTTCTATATCGGAGGCTCTACGAAAGTGATCAATGGCAGTGGCTCCACGAACATCAGCTCCGCGAATTGGGTCCGTTCCTTCCATTATGGAAATACGGATGGGGATGGATTCGGTACCAAAACCACGAACCTGCTGGCCAACAGCGGCAACGCATCGGGGATCGCTGTTTTTGCGGGAACTACCGTGACAAAAGATACCAAACCACTAGATGTGCTTTTTGTAGGCGCGAACGGCAGCATATACTCCGCGGGTCCGCCACAAGTAGGGTTCAGGGTGGGAGATACGGATTATTATGATGTGCGGAACCCGATTACGCTGGAGGATCAACCTTATTACAGGGCCGGGTCCAATACGCTGAACCTGGTGTATGGCGGTATTTCCACCGGTTTCTTCAACCTGTTGGGCGGAGAATACAATCCCGTACTCGGCAAATGGGTGAAGGCCAGGTCGCAGGTGATACTTCCGCTCAGTGCCACTTCCACACTCACGGATATCGAAACGGAAGGAGCCACGAAACTGAAAGAATAACATGATTATATAGGGCGGTACGGACTTTTCAACAAGCATCCGTACCGCCTTTTTTTATTCTTCACAATTTGATCATATGAAGAATTACTGTACAGCGATCGCGCTGATCGTTGCTGTTTTTTTGTTGTCCTGTTCAAAAGGAGCAGGGGAAGGAACCACGGAAGAACAGCAGGAAACATTAGTTCCCGTGGCATTAACATTGCCCGGCGTTTATTTTACGGAACCGGCAAAAGTAGCTGCGGGGCAGTCGTCTTATACCATCATCGATAAGCTCATACAATTGGTGAAAGCTACTCCTGCAAAGGATTCTATTCACTTGTGCATCTACCTGATGGATTATCCGGCACTGGAAGATGAACTGGTGAAAGCCCATCAGAGAGGCGTTGTGGTGAAAATTATTTTAGATAAAAGCAGGGAAGAATCCATTCAGATGAACAGCATGTTGATACCACGTTTATCCAGTCGGTTGTCAGCCCCTTCGGAAGTAGTAGCCACCGTAAGTGATGCGGGAAGCACGGCCATTAACCACAACAAGTTCATGCTGGTTTCATCGGCGGTTACCAGTAATGGAAAAAGAAATAATATTGTGTTCCAGACATCGCACAACTGGAACATCAGTGAAACGAAAAAGATGCAGGATGCGCTGGTGTTTTCGAATGAAGGTGTATACCATGCATTCAGGAATTACTGGAGCCAGTTGAAACAGCGCGCTACAGCAGGAATGAGCCAGTTCTGGTACGAGGAATTTCAGGATGAGGGCGCGGGCATAACGGCTTTCTTTCTTCCCAAACGAAGAAATGGCAGCGCTTACGGCGATGATACGATCATAGAAATATTGAATAAAATAACCACACCGGCAACTGCCACGATACGGATAGGTATGAGCGATTGGGTGAAGTCGAGGATAAACGTGGCTGAGAAACTGCTTGACCTCCGTAAAAAAGGAGCGAAGGTGGAACTGGTGGTGAAGTCGTCCATCGATATAGAAGTTCAGCAGGTGTTGAAAGAACTGGTGAACGCTGGTGGATCGGTGAAAATGTACAACATGACACAACCCGGGCAGAAAGTGAATATCCATGCCAAATTCATGCTGATAGAAGGAAGCTGGTCAGGGGCCAGTGCGAAAGTGCTCGTAACCGGTTCTCATAATTTTACCACTAATGCGTTGCGCAACAACAATGAAATACTGCTGCAATGGGTGAACGCTCCGCTGTACGACAGCTACATTCAATATTTCAATGAACTTAAAACAATTCCCGGCATAAACTTCTAAGCAACCCGCACAATGAAAAGAAGATCGTTTATCATCCGCTCCCTCTTACTTACCGGGGGCGTATTGCTCACAGGCTATCAGTTTGTTTCCGCCAACGTTAAAAAGGCGGTGAAAAAGAACCCGAAATCTATTCTGAAGGAAAAGAAACGGGTAAAAGGAAAAGTGGTGAGCAATGGAAAAGGCATCTCCGGCGTAGTGGTGAGCGATGGATTCTCCGTGTTGAAAACGGATAAGAACGGTGCATTTGATTTTACCATGCATACCGATGCACGCTTCGTGTTTATTTCCACCCCATCGGGCCATGCGTTCCTCCAGGAGAAGGGGATTACCAAGCATTATGTTCCCGTAGGTGAAATAACGGACCAGGAAGTTGTTTTTTCACTGGAAAAACTACCGGTATCCGACGAAAAGCATTCTTTCCTTATTTGGGCCGATCCGCAAACAAAAACAAAAGCGGACGTAAAGAAGATGATGACGCAGACCGTTCCGGATGTGGTAAAACTGAAAAATGAAATGCCCGAAGGAACGCTGCTGCACGGCATTACCGTAGGCGATATTGTTTGGGATACCCTTGATATGTTCCCCGACTACGCCGGTGCCGTCGCTGAAATGGGTGTACCCTTCTTCCAATGTATGGGCAACCACGATATGGACCTGGAAAAGGGTGGAGATGAAACTTCGGATGTGACGTTCAATCAACACTTTGGCCCCTCCCATTATTCGTTCAACCGCGGGAAAGTGCACTATGTGGTGCTGGATAACGTGCGTTATCTCGGAAAGGCCCGCGAATACGATGGCCATATTTCCAACCAGCAACTGGCCTGGTTAAAAAAAGATCTTTCCTTCGTACCTAAAGACCACCTGCTGGTACTGTGTGCCCATATTCCTATCCTGAAAGCCACGAAAAACAAAGAGGTATTGCTGAACATCACGAAGGGTTATAAGATGCACCTGATGACCGGCCATACCCACATCAACCGGAACTCGATAGAAAGAGGGGTTTTTGAACACAACCACGGAACTGTTTGCGGCCCCTGGTGGGTGGGCAGAATCTGTGGCGATGGAACGCCCGGTGGATACGGCGTGTATGAAGTGGACGGGACGGAACTGAAGTGGTACTACAAATCAACCGGAATGCCCGCCGACCATCAATTAGAGTTGAAAACACAGCAAAGCCAGTCTGGCGAAAAAGAATTACTCGTAAACGTTTGGAACCACGATCCCGCCTGGAAAGTGGAATACTGGCTCGATAATAGTTACAAAGGAACCCTGCGGCAACAGGAAGGGATGGATCCTGAAACCGTTATGTTGTATCTTGGTAAGGAACTGCCGAAAACCCGGGGCTTCGTGGAGCCTAACAAAACGGAACACCTTTTCACCGCTGCGCTTCCTCAGAAAGCCGTCAGCGTGAAAGTGGTGGCCACCGACAGGTTCGGCAAAAAATATTCAGTTGAAAAAACGGTTTAAATTTTATGAAAAAGATTTGCTTCGCCCTCGCTACATTCGCCACTTTGAATGCATCTGCACAGGTCAAATGGGACAGCACCCACCGGCCCGCCAACTTTGAATTGAAAGTGGCTCAGTTCAAATCCTATCCCGATAGCAAAAAAGATATCGTGTTCCTGGGAAACAGCATCACCGATGGCTCCGACTGGAACGAACTGCTCAGTGAACCACGGGCAAAAAACAGGGGCATCAGCGGTGATATTACCTATGGTGTATTGGAAAGACTGGATGAAGTGATAGAAGGACAGCCGGCCAAAGTATTTATTTTAATCGGGGTCAATGATATCTCAAGGAATATCCCGGACAGCTGCATAATCGCCAACCACCGGAAAATGGTGGAGCGTATTAAGAAAGGAAGTCCGCGTACTAAAATATACCTGCAAACCATTCTTCCCGTAAACAACGACTTCACGAAGTTTCCCAATCATTACAATAAAGATGAGCATATCGCAGCAGTGAATGCTGCAATGAAACAACTGGCAGCCGAAGAAGGCGCCACACTCATCGACCTCAACACCGCGTTCCAGGACGAAAAGGGGAAACTGAAGAAAGAATTTACTTACGATGGATTACACCTCACCGCAGCAGGATACCTGCATTGGAGGAACATCCTCAAAGCCGGAAATTACCTGAAATGAAAAATGTATGTTTTGTTGGGATAGCGTTATTCACTACCGCTATTGCGTGTAAGACACCCAAAAGTAGCGTGGTTTCCTCCATTCCCTTTCCGTCTTTTTCCGCCGAAGGACACCGTGGTGCCAGAGGGCTGATGCCGGAAAATACCATCCCCGCCATGAAGAAAGCCATCGATATGGGGGTTACCACTTTGGAGATGGATGTGGTGATTTCAAAGGATAAAAAAGTAGTGGTGTCGCACGATACCTACTTCCACCAGGATTTTTGTCTTACGCCCGAAGGGAAGACCATGACGAAAGAAGATGCGTTCTCCCGGGCGCTCTATACCATGAATTATGACAGCATCATAAAATATGATGTGGGCTCGAAACCTCACCCCGGCTTCCCCCGCCAGGAGAAAATGGAGGTACACAAGCCTTTGCTGGAAGACCTGGTTACCGCTTCGGAAAGTTATGCCGCAGAAAAGGGGCACGCACCGCTCTGGTACAACATCGAAACCAAGACCCAGGCCGGAAAGGATGGAACCCACCACCCGTTGCCGGAGGAGTTCACCGATTTACTGGTGGCCGTCCTGAAAAAGAAAGGCATCGCCAACAGAACTGTGATCCAGTCATTCGATATCCGTACCATCCAGGTGGTGAATAGAAAATACCCGGGCATCAAAACGTCTTATCTCGTGGATGCGAAGGAGAAAAGAACCCTGAGCGAGCAATTAAAAACACTGGGGTTCACGCCGTTTATTTACAGCCCCAATTACAAAATGGTAACGGCGGCGCTCGTTAGTGAGTGCCATGCCTTAGGAATGAAGATTGTCCCATGGACGCCGAATACATTAGAGGAGATCAGGGCGTTGAAGACATTGGGGGTAGATGGGATTATTACGGATTATCCGGATTTGTTTGGGATGTTGTGATTTTTTCACGCGATTGCTTCGTACCTCGCAGGCGCAACGTTAGAGCACGATTCAATTTCCTTCTTATGATTTGGAAGATGTATGATTTGGGAAGGTGTATGTGGTTATTATGGAAGTAGATTAGTTGTTGGGATAACATATAGAAACGCTTAAAAAAGTTAGTACTCTTCCTCTATGGATCACCAGATTTCCTGAATTGAAATGAGCACATCTAATAACAAGGTTTCATTATAGTTAAACTAAAAAGGGATGTATCAAACTTTGTGATACATCCCTTTTTATTATTACAGGTCAGGCATAAAAGTAAATTAGTTCTTCTGCCAGCTTTCTGCAAAACTGCTTTCTCATGAATCCGTGGCGTCGCTGCGTCGTGGCGAGAGATAAAAACATATTTTCTTCATCCCTCTATAAGTAATCAGCCAAACAACCACTCCTTACTCCTTGCGTCCTTGTTCCCGCGAGGTACGAAGCAATCGCGTGAAATACTTCCTTCCTTTTGTCACTAAAACCCTTTCTTACCCGCAATCTTCCCGTTCACATAATCAATCTGTTCCTGAATCGCTGCAGCATCGGCTCCAGTTTTCAGTTTTTCTTTCTTGGTCACGATTGTTTTGAGGTATCCGTTCATCAAATTCTTCACAAAGTCTAAGGACTCGGGCAGCATATCCCTGAAAGCCACCACGGCATCTACGCCTTTTTTCACTTTAGCGGTTTCAGCAATGGTACCCAGGTAATCGCAGAAGCGGGGAGTGAGATCGAACTTTTGCTGGTTCGCGGGCATTCCGGCATAGGCTTTGGCCACAAAATCAAAATCAGCGGCAGTGCCGTATTTGATGAAGATGTCGGATACTACGGCGGCAAGTTTCCCTTTCGCGTCGCCACTTTGTTTTTTCGCTTCTTCTTTGGCCGCTTCCAGGTTCAGGAATTGCAGTCCTTCCAGGGCTTCTCCGGCAACAGAGTAAGATGAATCTTTCAGGGCTTTCCTGAACAGCCCTTCGTATTCTGATTTTTTAAGTCCGGCAAGAATAGAGAGGGCGGAAGCACGGACAGGCGCGGATTTATCTTCCACGGCCAGTTTAAAGATATCCTGTTCATAGGCTGCGGGATTCATTTTTTTCTCCTTCATTTCATCCAGCACATATTTGCGGAGTCCATAGAAAGGATCTTTCAACGCCTTAGCCAGTACTTCTTTCGACAGTTCAGAAGAGCGGTTCTGCAGGAAGTGATCGATGGCCTCTTTGCGGTCCATATAGTTTTTAGCGCTCATAAACTGGGCGCGGAAACCGGCATCACCTTTATTGTCTTTCTTTTCGCAGAGCAGCATTTTGTCGGCGTCCACGTTAATGTGTTCGGGCTTCGACTGGTAGCTGAAACTGAAGGTGTCGGCTTTGGCGGAGAGGTTCACCTGGTAACGTGTTGCCTTTCCTTTTTCATACACATCAATAGCGATGGGCAGGAAGAACAGCTTGTCTTTCTGAGTTTGCTGAACGATGACGCTCGCTTTTTTGGCATTATCATCATACACATAGCTGATGTCAAGTTTGGGATGACCAGCACCGAAATACCACTGGTTAAAGAACCAGTTCAGGTCCTTGCCGCTTACTTCTTCCATGGCGAGGCGCAACTGGTGTGCTTCCGCGGCCTTGAACTTGTTCGCGTTGAGGTAAGTGCTGAGGGAGCGGAAGAATGCGCTGTCTCCGATATAGTTCCGGAGCATGTGCAGGATGCGGCCGCCTTTGTTGTAGCTCACGGCATCAAACATGTCTTCTTTGTCGCGGTAGTAAAAGCGCACGAGGTCCTTTTGTTCGCTTTGGCTCAAGAGATAGCCCGTCATATCTTCCAGGTTATGGTCGTCGGCCTTGTCCTTACCGTATTTGTATTCGTACCATAAATATTCGCTGTAGTTGGCGAATGACTCATTCACGGTGAGGTTGCTCCAGCTTTCCGCCGTTACGAGATCACCGAACCAGTGGTGAAAAAGTTCGTGGGCGATGGTGCTTTCCCAACGGTTGCCATCCACCAGTTCGCGTCCGTTCTGCTGGGCGGATTCACCGTGCAGGGTGGCGGTGGTGTTTTCCATGGCGCCGCTTACATAATCGCGTGCCGTGATCTGCGCGTATTTCACCCAGGGATATTCCACACCCAGGATCCGTGAAAAAAACGCCATCATTTCGGGGGTATCACCGAATATCTTTTTGGCGAAGGGGGCGTATTCTGGTTCTAAATAATAGCTCACTTCTTTTCCTTTGTACACATCTTTCACCACGGCGTAATCACCTACACCCATAAAGAAGAGGTAAGGGGCGTGGGGTTGCTCCATTTTCCAGGTATCGGTGCGGGTGCCGTCGCTGTTCTTCTTCTGCGAAGCCAGTTTGCCGTTGGAAAGCGTGATGAACTTCGCCGGAACGGTCATGGCGATCTCCTGTGTCGTTTTCTGGTTGGGGCGGTCGATCGTGGGGCACCATACGCTGGTGGCTTCTGTTTCGCCCTGTGTCCAGATTTGCGTTGGCTTGTCCTCTTTCCCTTCCGGATTAATGAAATACAGGCCTTTTGCATCTGTGATGGCTGCGCTGCCTTTCGTTTTGAATTCGTTTGGTTTCGCGGTGTACTCTATATATAAGGTATAATCTTCGCCACCTTTGTAAGCTTTGTCCAGTTGAATGGAAAGTTCCAGACCATCGTATTCATACGTGGCTTTCTTTTTGCTGCTACCTTTCACGATGCTCACGGAATGGATGTCCATGCCTTTCGCGTCCAGCACAACTTTGTCGGATGTGTAAAAGTGGGGATGCAGCGTGATCCACACTTTTCCCTTCATTTGACTGGCGGGGAAATCGAAGCTGGCATCCAGTTTAGTGTGTACCAGGTCGTGCTCCAGCGTAGCGCTGGCACGGTACATTTTTTTCCAGGTATCGTTCTGTTGGTTCTCTTCAGGGCCCTGTGCCATGGCGCAAAAAGAGGTGGCCAGGAGGGCGCAGATAATCGGTAATCGTCTCATAATAATGCGTTAAAGTGCGCCGAATGTACTTAAAAATAGTCCACAAAACCTGCTGTAAATGTTAAATGGTAGCCGCATTTCAGATAGCTTTGTGGTAATTTCACTGCGAACGAAGGAATTTTTATATGAACAAACTCAACGGGATCATTCTTCTTACCGGGTTAACGTTGTCTGCAACGGCTCAGCAAAAGAATTTTCTTTACATACAAACCGATAACGGTCAACCTTTTTATGTTAAGAAGGGGGCGGAAGTACTCAGCTCAAGTGTGCATGGCCACCTGGTAGTGCCCGATCTGACGGATGCCGTGGTGGAATTTCGCATGGGTTTTCCGAAGGGAGAAGTACCCGAGCAGGCGTTCGCATACAGTTCCGGGGGAAAAGATCAGGGCGTGGTGCTGAAGAATTTCGGTGAAAAAGGGTGGGGTTTGTTTAACCTTCAAACCCTTGCGGTAACTTATTCCGGTAGTGCGGACGCTGTAAAGCAGGGCGGGAATATGGCAGAAGAGTCTGTTGAGGGCAAAACGGATACGCTGCCTGGGAATACTGGTGGAAAAATGGCGCGGCCTGGTGGATTTATCGACCGGTTGGCAATGGTGGTAGATGATCCTTCCATCCGGATAAAACCTGAAGTACCGGTGGTGAAGAAAGCGGCGGTGAAGCAGGAAGTGGTGCAGCAAGCGCAGCCAAAAGTTGATTCGGCGGTTTTAGTGAAAGAATCTTCGCTTCCTGATAAAGTAGCAGTTGAAAAGAATGAGGATGCAGTAGTGAAAACAGATCTGGCTGCAGAAAATAGTGTATCTGTTGATAGTGCACAAGTAGTGGTTCAATCTGATAAGGAACAGGTTAAAATACTGGAGAAGAAGGAGGAAAAAACGGAAGAGGTGAAAGTCACACCGGTTTCATTGAAAAGCAATGTGGTGAAAAAAAGCATGACTAAGCTGGATTCCGGCCATATGGGCATATTTATAGATGAGTATTCTGATGGGAAAAGAGATACCATTAAAGTTTTCATTCCACAGGATGGATTGGATGCGCCCGTTAAAGAAGAAGTAAAACAGACTTCAGCGAAGAAAGAAGCAGTGTCGTTCCTGGATTTCTCATTGAAAAATGGAGAAGGAACCGGTAAAAATAACGCGGACTCTACCGTTAAAATACAGGCTGAAACGGATTCCGCCAGTGCCAAAGGCGGTGATGCCGAAGATGTAATAGTTGATTCTGTTATGGCCATTGTAGATGCGGAAGCCACAACAGACAGTACCGTGCAGGAAATTGTTGACACGGCCGTTGTGATCGTGGATACCGCCATTGCAGTGAAACCCCTGGGTGCATCTGAGTCCGATATGCTCCAGCTCAGGAGAAAAATGGCGGCGGAAACAACCGAAGAGGATATGGTAGACGTGGCCCGGAAAGAGTTCCGTAGAAAAAAATACGCGGTGGCCCAGATCAGGCACCTGGCCGCTTTATTCCTGAAAGAGGAGGGACGCTATGCCTTCCTGGATGCCGCTTACGGTAATGTAACGGATAAGGAGCAGTTTTCTACACTGGAAGACCTGTTGAAAGAGACCTATTATATCAATCGATTCAAAGCCCTGGTGGGTAAGTAACGCAGATGGGCAGATATTTCGTGGAAGTAGCCTATAAGGGGACGCATTACAGCGGTTTCCAGGTGCAGGAGAATGCGGGATCCATCCAGGCTGAAGTGGAGAAAGCGCTTTCAACCCTGCATCGCCGGCCTTTTCAGCTTACAGGTTCCTCGAGAACCGATGCGGGTGTACATGCTCTGCAGAATTTCTTTCATTATGACGACCCGCTGCCACCCCATGACCAGGTGTTGTACAAGGTGAATGCTATTTTGCCCCGTGATATCGTGGTAAAGAATATACTAGCGGTGAACGAATCGTCGCATAGCCGGTTTCATGCGGTCTCAAGAGAATATCATTATCATATATATAGTAAGAAGAACCCTTTTCTGGACGACAGGGCTTACTTTTTCCCTTATCCGTTGGATATGGACAGGTTACAGGCCGCTGCAGCTTTGTTGAAAACACACCGGAACTTTCAGTCTTTTTCCAAGCGCAACACCCAGGTAAAAACCTTCCAGTGCGAGTTGTTTGAATCGGAGTGGATACAGGGAAATGATACCCTGTTGTACCGTGTGAAAGGGAGCAGGTTCCTCCGTGGAATGGTGCGTGGATTGGTTGGAACAATGTTACAGGTAGGAAGGGGAAAGATTGGATTGGAAGAATTGAATGAGATTATACTTTCTTTAGACTGCACCAAAGCGGATTTCTCTACGCCCGCACATGGTCTTTTCCTAATGGCAGTAGCTTATCCTGAAGGGTTCTTTAAAAATCCGTAGTAAGGTTAACTGTGCTGAAAGCCTTATCTGATAGGACTTTCAGTGTTTTGTACATTCAGCTACGGAAACTTTCTTTGAAAAAATACATCCTGAAATTTGGAAGGAAAAGAAATCCGCTTATCTTTGCCGCCCGGTTCTGAAAAACGAACCACGCTCTTCGAAAGATGGATGAAAAAAAAGGAAAGAAAATTCCGAAATAAATTTTGGAACTTGATTAAAACTTGCCTTATCTTTGCAATCCGCTTTTGAAAAAAGCACAGTAGTTCTTCTCTTACAGGCTTCAAAAAATCATCGAAAATTAAGGCTGAAAAAAAACTTCAAAATTAATTTTGGTTGAATGAAGAAAGCCGCTTACCTTTGCAACCCGATCGAAAGATATGGTGGTATAAAAGTGAGATAAGTGATTGATTATTAAGGAATAAAGATCTTTGAAATACTGGAAACAACAGCGCCA